>JBJTIV010000188.1:0-9838 GCA_046095145.1 Planctomycetaceae bacterium | reverse complement strand
GCCGTCGGGGTCGATGCGGTCGGCGATGTTGAGCACGTCCTCGCAGGTCAAGGGCTCGAAGAACAGCATGTCGCTCGTGTCGTAGTCGGTGCTCACCGTCTCCGGGTTCGAGTTGACCATCACGCTCTCGATGCCGAGCTCGCGGAGCGCGAAGCTCGCGTGGCAGCAGCAGTAGTCGAACTCGATCCCCTGGCCGATCCGGTTGGGACCGCCGCCGAGGATCATCACCCGCTTCCGGCCCGGCTCCTTGGGCCGCGTCTCGTCCTCCTGCTCCCAGGTCGAGTAGTAGTAGGGCGTCTGGGCCTCGAACTCGGCCGCGCAGGTGTCGACCGCCTTGTAGGTGGCCACGATTCCCCGCCGCTTGCGGTCGGCCCGCACCTCGAGCTCGCTCGCGCCGAGCAGCACCGCCAGCTGCCGGTCGGAGAACCCGGCCTGCTTCGCCATCCGCAGCGTGGCGTCGTCGACCGCGGCCAGCGACCCCACCGCCCGCACGAGGCTCTCGATCTCCACGATCTGCCGCAGCTGGTCGAGGAACCAGGGATCGATCGCCGTGGTCTCGTGGATCTCGGCGTCGGTCATGCCGGCGAGGATCGCGTAGCGGAGATACCAGACGCGGTCCGGATCGGGCGTGGCGATCCGCACCCGGATCTCGTCGGGCGAGGGCTGGGCCGGCGTGCCCCACAGGTCCTTGCCGTCGCAGCCGAACCCGAAGGATCCCACCTCGAGTCCCCGCAGCGCCTTCTGGAAGGCCTCCTTGAAGGTGCGGCCGATCGCCATGGTCTCGCCCACGCTCTTCATCTGCGTCGTGAGCCGCGAGTCGGCCTCGGGAAACTTCTCGAAGGCGAACCGCGGCACCTTGACGACCACGTAGTCGATCGAGGGCTCGAAGCAGGCCTTCGTCTTGCGGGTGATGTCGTTGGCCAGCTCGTGGAGCCGCCAGCCCACGGCGAGCTTGGCGGCGATCTTCGCGATCGGGAAGCCGGTGGCCTTGCTCGCCAGCGCGCTCGAGCGGCTCACGCGCGGATTCATCTCGATCACGATCATCCGCCCCGTCTGCGGCTGCACCGCGAACTGGATGTTGGAGCCGCCGGTCTCCACGCCGATCGCACGGATCACGGCGAAGCTCGCGTCGCGCATCCGCTGGTACTGCCGGTCGGTGAGCGTGAGCGCCGGCGCCACGGTGATGGAGTCGCCGGTGTGCACGCCGCAGGGGTCGAAGTTCTCGATCGCGCAGATGATGACGGCGTTGTCGTCGGCGTCGCGCATCACCTCCATCTCGTATTCCTTCCAGCCCAGGATCGACTCCTCCACGAGCACCTCGCCGATCGGCGACAGATCCAGGCCCCGCTGGACCTTGGTGTCGAACTCCTCGCGGTTGAAGGCCACACCCGAGCCCGAGCCGCCGAGCGTGAAGCTCGGCCGGATCACCGCCGGCAGGCCGATCTCCGTGAGCACCTCCCGGGCCTCGGCGAGGGTCTTCACGATCCGGCCCCGACAGGTCTCCAGGCCGATCTTCCGCATCGTCTCCTTGAAGATCTCACGGTCCTCTCCGCGCTTGATGGCATCGGCCTTGGCGCCGATCATCTCCACGCCGTGCGTGGCGAGGATGCCGCGCCGCTCGAGCTCCATCGCGAGGTTGAGCCCCGTCTGGCCGCCGAGCGTCGGCAGCACGGCGTCGGGCTTCTCCACCTCGATCACCTTCTCGAGCATCTGCCAGGTGAGCGGCTCGACGTAGGTCCGGTCGGCCGTGCCCGGGTCGGTCATGATCGTGGCCGGGTTGGAATTGACGAGCACGACCCGGTAGCCGTCCTCCCGCAGCGCCTTGCAGGCCTGGGTGCCGGAATAGTCGAACTCGCAGGCCTGCCCGATGACGATGGGCCCCGAGCCGATGAGCAGGATCGTGTGGAGGTCGTCGCGGCGCGGCATGGGGAACGCGGGGAGGGGAAAAAACAAATTTCCCCAACCTAGCATCCCGGACCGGTTCGCTTCAACGAGCCGTCAGGGTGCGGCCGGTGGCGCCGGACGGTGCGGCGCGTGACGGCCCGTCCCGTGGCGGCAGGATGGCGATGCCGATCCGGGCAGACAGGTCGCGAAACACACCCGGGGCGCGCAACTCGATCGGCTGCTGCACGACCGCGTCAGGGAAGCGTTCGAGAAGCGGCTTGCCAGCGTCCCGGTTGCCGCCGAGCCAGAGGATCACTCCGCCGCTGCGCCGGAAGTCGTCGTCGCTCGTCCACGGTGCCCAGTCCGCTCGCAGCTCCGGGTACACGTGGGGTCGATCCGGTCCGTAGAAGGCCGCCAGCCCGGCCGCCCACCAGTCGCCGCCGATCATCTCCAGGGGCCGGTCCGCCACGGCTCGCCAGCGCTCATCGACCACTCGGGCCAGCTCACGACCGGGGTACTGGACGCGGGTCAGCTTGCCCGCCAGTTCGCCATGGAAGACCTTGGCGGCCGCGAAGGCCGCGAGCAGCAGGACGCCGCACGCCGCACAGCGGCGCACCAGGCGACGAAACGCGTCGGGCGACGCCGGCGCGACCGGCTCGAACGCCACCAGCAGGAGCAAGGGAAACATCGTCCACATCGGCGATCCCCACAGGGCGACCATCCGCATGCCGGTCAGGGCCGGCGGCACGAGCGCCAGGAGCAGCGGCCCCAGCACCACGAAGGCGAGGTAGTCCCGCATGAATCGACGGCGGTCGTCCAGCGACGCGGGCCGCCAGCGCCACCCGAACACCGTCGCGCTGAGGAGCGGGATCCCGATCACGGCCCCGACTTGTGCGACGAGAAAGAACAGCGGCTGCCTCACGTGCGACACCCAGGAGCGGCGCGCGGACAGCTGCATGCTCAGGTAATCGGCCGCCGGCACGTGGCGGGACGCCGCCCAGACCACATGCGGAGCGAACAGGAGCCCGGCCGTGCCCAGCATCAGCGCGGGGCCCGGGGTCCGCAGCGCCCACCGCGCCGCGGGGTGCACGATCAGGAAACCGAGCATCGCGGCGATCAGCAGGACCCCGTCGTACTTCGACATCAGGCCGACGCCCAGTGCCGCCCCGGCCCCGATCCAACACCGCCAGTCACGGCGTTGGATCGCGAAGTACAGCAGCATGACGGCCAGCGCCCAGCAGGGCTTCGTGGGGCCGTTGTTGTTCCACTGGGGCGTGGTGTAGTTGAGAAACGGGCAGGCCTCGAGCAGCAGCGCCGCCGCCAGCGCCGGCCATGGCGGCAGCACGTCGCGGGCGAGCCGCCACGCCGCCCAGAAGCAGACGGCCACGCACAGCTGGCCGATCAGGTACAGCGGCCAGTCGACGCTCCCGAACACCTGCCAGCATGCGGCGGCCATCCAGGCCGGCACCGGCGGATGCTTGTGGTAGCCCCACTGCCACTCGCGGCCGGAGTAGAGCATCTCGATCGTGTCGTAGGGGAGGCTCCGCTGCGCGAGGGCGGGTACGATCGTCCATCCCACGACGTGCGCGGTGATGCAGGCCCAGAAGATGGCCCGCGTGGGATCCCCCGCGACGTGCGTCCGGCCGGAGACGGCATCGTGCGGGAACGGCGGGGCCGACACATGGACCATCGCGGGCACCCGGACGCGGAGGTGGCTCGGCGCGGGGTGGAAGGTACGCCATCGGCCGAGGCTGCAACAAGAGCGCCGCCACGGCGACGACGCCAGCCTCCGCGCCGCTCACGCCAGTTCGCGGAGATACTCGAGCGTGTAGATGCCGCTCGAGTGGCCGTCGGAGAATTCGATCGAGTAGGCGTATTGCCCGACGGGCTGCATGGAGGTGATCGCCAGGGGCCGGGTCTCGGCCGGGGAGAGCACCGGCAGCAGGGGTTTCACGACGGGCGTCGCCCGCCCCTCGCGGCAGGTGGCGCAGGGGCAGGCGTCGCGCAGGAGCCGCGGGGTGTAGACGGCCGTGCGGCCGTCGCTCCAGGTGATCTCGATCGCGCCGGAGGCGGCGGGATCGGCGACGCGGGCGATGCCCGTGGGCACAGGCGCGCTCATGGCTCGACCTCCCGCTCCGGGGCGTCGCGCTCGTCCACGAAGCGGCGGCCCTTGCCCTCGAACCGCGGCAGGCTGCCGATCGGCACGCTTGTCACCTCGACCCTCAGGCCCAGCCGCAGCTTGAACTCGTCGGCCACGCGACGCGGCGCGTCGAGCCGATCCTCGATGGCCAGGTTCAGCACGTCGAGGCTCTGCCGCGTGGTCACCGTGAGCCGGTATTCGACCACCTCGGGAAAGCTCCGCACGATGTCGTCGATGGCGCCGGGAAAGATGTTCACGCCCCTGACCACGAGCATGTCGTCGGTCCGCCCCAGGATGCCGCCGTCCAGCCGCGCCCAGGGGCACGCGCCGGCGGCCACGTCGTCGGCCTCCGCCCACGTGGGCCGCACGACGTCGCCGGTGCGGTAGCGGATCACGGGACAGCCCGTGCGGCCGAGCGTGGTGAGCACGAGTTCCGCGGGTTCGCCGGATCGCGCCGGCCGGCCGCTGTCGAGCGCGAGGAACTCCGGGTGGAACCAGGGCTCGATCACGTCGAGGCCTGGACCGCGGACGTCGCCCACGCCCCAGGGCCCCACCTCGGTGGCCCCGGCGT
Organism: Planctomycetaceae bacterium; assembly: GCA_046095145.1. Classification (GTDB taxonomy): domain Bacteria; phylum Planctomycetota; class Planctomycetia; order Pirellulales; family UBA1268; genus QWPN01. Next base: position 5,243 of record JBJTIV010000188.1, on the reverse strand, counting down.
GGTCGAGCACGTCGCAGCCCCAGGCCGCCGCGATCCGCGCGCGGACCGCCGGCACGGAACCGCCCGGCTCGCCGGCCACGATCACCAGCCGCACCGGCAGCGCCGCCGTGTCGATCTTGGCCTCCTCGGCCACCTCGGCGAGGTGCAGCGCGTAGCTCGGCGTGGCCACGAGCACCGTGGCCGCGAGGCTCCGCGCGGCCTCGAGCCGGGCGAGGCTCGTCAGGCCGCCGGTGGGAATCGCCATCGCGCCGCGGTCGAGCGCGGCCTCGAAGCCGCTCCAGAAGCCGGCGTAGGGGCCGAACGACGAGGCCACGAGCACGCGATCCCCCGGGCCCACGCCGCCGCGGTCGAGGATCACCCGCCAGCAGTCCATCCACCAGCGCCAGTCGTCGGCCGTGTCGAGCACGGTGAGCGGACGGCCGTGGGTGCCGCTGGTCTGGTGGGCCCGCACGTAGCGGTCGGCGGCCCGGGTCGGCCGGCGGCGACGAGTTCCTCCTTGTAGGTGAAGGGCCAGTCGGCCAGGCCGGCGAGCGACGCGAGCGCCGCAGGATCGTCGAGCCGCTCGAGCTTCGCCGCGTAGAAGGCGTTGTGCGGCAGGATCGCGCGGACGAGTTCCCGCAGGCGGTCGAGCTTGAGTGCGTCGAGCGCGGCCCGCGAGGCGGGCCCGGCGGAGGAGGCGGGAGGCATCCGCCGATTATGGCACGCCCAGCGGAGGCGCGCCCAAGCTCGGGATGCCCTGCGCGGGCGAGTTCTGCAGCGGCGGCTGCAGCCCCTGGTAGGGCGACTGGGAAGGCGCAGGCAGCGGCAGCACGAGCCCCGGCGGCGGCGCGGCCGGCGGACCGAATTGCTGGAGCGGCGGCAGCGCCGGCGGCGGCGCGGGAATGGGCTGCGGTGCGGCCGGCGGCGGCGCGGCCGGCACGACGGCCGCGGCCGGCGCCACCGCGGGCAGGCTGCCGGCCGCGAGGCGGGCCTGCTCCGCCCGCGCGGCCACGGACTCCGCGGGCGCGGTCTAGGCCGGCTGCAGGGCCCGGTCGATCACCCCCTCGTCGCGAACCTCCCAGGGGATGAGGTTCTCGGTCACGAAGTCGAGCGGAAAGACCTCGTACCACGGCAACGGGATCGGCTGCCGCACCGTGAGCGTCTCGAAGCCGTCCTTCACGAGGCGGATCTTCCGCGTGCCGTAGTAGACGAAGTCATGCGACACCGGCGTGGTGCCGATCTGGTAGTCGTCGACGTAGACGAGCGCGCCGGGCGGGTTCGAGCGGATCGTCATGCGGCGCTGCACGCAGCCCGCGGCCAGCGCGAGCACGAGGGCCGCGGCGAGAAGATGCCGAGTCATGTTCCGGACCGTAGGCCTCGCGCGCCACCGCTGCCAGAGCGGATCGACCCGGCGCGGCGGCACGGCCGCGGCACGGTCCGCGGGCCGTGTCGCCCCGCCGGCGCAGGATGGCTAGACTTCCCGGATTGCCCGCGTTTTTCCCGCCGCCCGAGGCCCCCCGTGGGATCAGGCTCCAGCCTCCGCCACCACGAGCTCAGCCACGTGGGCCTGCGGCGGGCCAACAACCAGGATGCCCGGGGCGTCGTCGAGCCCTGGAGCCGCGAGCAGTATCGCCGGCGGGGCTGGCTGTTCGTCGTCGCCGACGGCATGGGCGCGCACGCCGCCGGCGAGGAGGCGAGCGCCCTGGCCGTCCAGGAGGTGACCGCGACCTACGAGAAACTGGCCGCGCGGTCGCCGCCGCTGGCGCTGCGCACGAGCATCGAGGACGCGAACGCCAAGATCCACGCCCGGGGCGAGAGCTCCCCCGACCTGAAGGGCATGGGCACCACCTGCACCGCCCTGGCGATCCTGCCGCGCGGCGCGCTCGTCGGCCACGTGGGCGACAGCCGCGCCTACCGCGTGCGCCGCGGCATGATCGAGCAGTTGTCGCGCGACCATTCGCTCGTCTGGGATCTCGAGGCCCAGGGGGGTGCCGACGCCGTGCTGCCGGCCGGCGTGCCGCGCAACATCATCACCCGTTCGATGGGACCCCATCCCCAGGTGCAGGTGGACCTCGAGGGGCCGTTTCCCGTCGAGGCCGACGACGTCTACGTGCTGTGCAGCGACGGGCTCTCCGGCCAGGTGGCCGACGAGGAGATCGGCGCGCTCGCGGAAGCCCTGCCCCCGAAGGAGGCGGCCGAGGCGCTGGTTGGCCTGGCGCTCGTCCGCGGCGCGCCGGACAACGTGACGGTGATCGTGGCCCGCACGGGCGACGCCGAGAAGTCGCGGATCGCGCCGCGCGACGAGCCGTGGATCCTGGAGCAGCCGGGCTGTCGCGGCGGCGGCCGCTCCCCCGTGCCGTGGCGGATGCTCGCGGTCGCGGCCGCGAGCCTGCTCGGTGGGCTCGTCTGCTACGGCCTGGCGCGGGACTCGGCGGCCGACGCGTGGGAGCGAGTGTTCGAGAAGCCGGCCGCGGCCGCCGCGCTCGCGGCCAGCGGCCTGCTCGCGCTGACGTTCGTGGGGTCGCTCGTGACCGCGGTGCTGGGGTTCCTCGTGCCGGCCGGCGGGGGCCGCGTGCTCGCGCTGGGGCGGACCATCGGCAAGGGGCCCCATCGCTCCCATGACTGCCGGCCCACGCCGCTGCTCGTGGAGGGCATCGCCGCGAGCGTGGAGTCGGCCGCCGACGGCCTGGAGGGTCAGGGACGCGACGACTGCACGGCGCCGCTGTCGCGCGCCCGCTCCGCCGCCGCCGCGGGGGACTTCACCACGGCTTTTGCAGCCGTCGCCGCCGCGCTGGCCGCCTTCACGCGGTCGGTCGCCGCGGCGCCCTGATTCGGGGGCGCTCCGCGGAGCGAAATCGGCCTGCCGGCCGGCGGGCAGGCGCGGCTACACTCCGGCCGCCATGACGCTCATCTCGCTATACGTGCTCCGCGAACTGCTGCTCGTGTTCCTGACGGCCCTCGGGGCCCTCACGCTGTTCATGCTCATCGTGGGCCTGTTTCGCGAGGCCCAGCAGCAGGGGCTGGGGCTGGCGCAGATCATGATGCTCGTGCCGTACGCGCTGCCCGAGGCGATGCGCTTCGCGGTGCCCGGCACCATGCTGTTCGCCACGGCCAGCGTGTTCGGCCGCATGTCGGCCGGCAACGAGATCACGGCGCTGCGGGCGGCGGGCATCACGCCGCTGGCCGTGATCTGGCCGGCCGTCGGGCTCGCGCTGGTGGTGAGCTTCGTGTCGGTCTGGCTCAACGACGTGGCCGTCTCGTGGGGCCGCGACGGGATGCGGCGGGTCGTCGTCGAGAGCGTGGAGCAGATCATCTACGGCCGCCTCCGGCAGCAGCGGTCGTACAGCACGGGCTACCTCGCCATCAACGTGAAGGGCGTCGACGGCCGGCGGCTGATCCGGCCCACGCTCTCGCTCACGCAGGGGGGCGCGGGGGGCACCCCGGCCACGGTGTCGGCGGCCGAGGCCGAGCTCCGCGCCAACCCGGCCGCCGGCACGCTGGTGGTCACCTTCCGCGACGGCACGCTCCACATGGGCGACGTGACCGCGTCGTTCCCAGACACGATCGTCCGCGAGCTGCCCTTCGAGACGGCCAGCCGCAAGAACACGGTGTCGACCAGCCCGTCGGAGATCCCCATGGCCGGGTTCACCCGCGCCCACGACGAGCAGCTGTCGCGCATCGCGCAGCTCGACCAGGTGGCGGCCGGCAAGCTGGCCATGGCCCTGCTCTCCGGCGCGATGGAGTCGACCATTCCGACTGCGGTGGAACCGGAGCGGGCCGCCATCGCCGAGGCGCGCGGCCGCCTCTATCGGATCCGGATGGAGCCGTGGCGGCGCTGGGCCAACGGCTTCAGCTGCCTGTGCTTCGTGCTCGTCGGCGCGCCGATGGCGATCCGCATGCGCAACGCCGACTTTCTCACCAGCTTTTTCCTCTGCTTCCTGCCCATCCTCGTCGTCTACTATCCGGTGTTCATGCTGGGGGTCGACCAGGCGAAGCGCGGCGCCGTGCCGCCGATCGCCGTGTGGCTGGGCAACCTCCTGATCGTGCTCTGGGGCTGGTGGCTGCTGCGCCGCGTCGTGCGGGCGTGATGCGGCGGTGGCGCCGCCGGGCGAGGAGGATGACGACCCGTGGCCACCATGAAGGCGCTCGTCAAGCGCGAGGCGAAGCCGGGTCTCCGGCTCGAGGAGGTGCCGGTTCCCGCGATCGGCATCAACGACGTGCTCATCCGCGTCGACCGCACCGGCATCTGCGGCACCGACGTGCACATCGAGAAGTGGGACGCCTGGGCCGCCCGGACCATCCCCGTGCCCATGGTGGTGGGGCACGAGTTCGTGGGCGAGATCGTGGCCGTGGGATCGAATGTGAGTGACTTCTATCCCGGCGACGTGGTCTCGGGCGAGGGGCACGTGGTCTGCGGACGCTGTCGCAACTGCCTGGCGGGCCGCCGGCACCTCTGCAAGGCGACCAGCGGCGTGGGCGTGAACCGCCCCGGCGCGTTCGCCGAATACATCGCCCTGCCCCAGACCAACGTCTGGGTGCAGGCCCCCGGAATCGACCGCGACGTGGCGGCGATCTTCGATCCCCTGGGCAACGCGGTGCACACGGCGCTGTCCTTCGACCTGCTCGGGGAGGACGTGCTCGTCACCGGCGCGGGGCCGATCGGGATCATGGCCGTGGCGGTGGCCCGGCACGCCGGCGCGCGCCACGTGGTGATCACCGACGTGAACCCCCACCGGCTCGCGCTCGCGAAGCGGATGGGCGCCACCGTCGCGCTCGACGTGCGCTCCGGCGACCTCGCCCGGGTGATGGCCGACCTCGACATGAAGGAGGGCTTCGACGTGGGCCTGGAGAGGTCGGGCTCGCCCACCGCGCTCGGGCAGATGGTCGCCACCATGTGCCACGGCGGCAAGATCGCCATGCTCGGCATCCCCGCCGAGCCGATCGCCCTCGACTGGAACACGGTCGTCTTCAACATGCTCACCATCAAGGGCATCTACGGCCGCGAGATGTACGAGACCTGGTACAAGATGACCGTCATGATCCAGAGCGGACTCGACGTGGCCCCGGTGATCACCCACCGCTTCCACTACACGGAGTTCGAGCAGGGCTTCGCCGCGATGCGTTCGGGCGCGAGCGGCAAGGTGATCCTCTCCTGGAGGGACGCATGAGCCGCCACGTGCTCTGGGAGTCGCTCGCCGAGCAGGCCCGCGGCATGCAGGAGGCGGGCACCTACAAGCGGGAGCGGGTGCTCGAGGGACCCCAGG
>JBJTIV010000187.1:0-15767 GCA_046095145.1 Planctomycetaceae bacterium | reverse complement strand
GCTGTTCGCCAATGAAAGTGGTACGTGAGCTGGGTTCAGACCGTCGTGAGACAGGTCGGTCCCTATCTGCTGTGGGCGCACGAAACTTGAGGGGATTCTTCTTTAGTACGAGAGGATTTGGAAGGACGTTCCTCTGGTGTTCCAGTTGTCACGCTCGTGGCACGGCTGGATAGCTATGAACGGAACGGATAAACGCTGAAAGCATATAAGCGTGAAGCCCGCCCCAAGATCAGGTTTCGTAGGGTTTTAAACCCGAAAGTCCCCTGGAAGACGACCAGGTTAATAGGCCGGACGTGTACGTGCAGCGATGCACTCAGCTAACCGGTACTAACGGACGAACGCTTGACCACTCGTATCCAGTGCTCGCGCGAGCGATGCTGGATTCGCGCTTCCGACAGGAAGCATGCCACTACCACGACCAACCGCATACGGCGCCGCCACGGCGGCGCCCACGCATTTCCGGTGACCATATCTGGAAGGCCACACCCGTTCCCATCCCGAACACGGTAGTTAAGCTTCCAGAGCCGATGGTAGTGCCACAAGCGCGAGAGTAGGTATCGCCGGAATCATTCACGCACGGCCCGCGAGGCGAAAGCTTCGCGGGCCGTGTTTTTTGCGCTCCTGGCGGGGCGGCTCGGGACTGCCCATGCCCCGTCGCCGGACGTTCACTCCGGCCCTCCGGGCCTACGCTCACTCGGAGCTGTCTGCGCTCCGCCATCCATGGCTCCGCTGGACAGCTACGCCGGCTCTCAGGGCGATGGGCAGCCCCTCGCTGGATCGTCTTTCGCCCACCGGCTGTCTCCAGGGCTATGGGCGGCCCCTTGAGGGTCGTTAGGAACGGGGCTGACAGTCGAGATCGGTGAGCATCTCGCGGATCAGTTCGATGGGGAGGCCGACCACGTTCGAGGGGCTGCCCGAGACGAGCCGGAGGGGCAGCCGCTCGTCTTGGAAGCCGCAGGCACCGGCCTTGCCCCGCCACAGGCCGCTGTCGAGGTACCAGTCGAGGAATTCGTCGCTCAGGCGGTCCATTTCGAGCACGCTCTCGGCGTCGGCGAGCAGGGGAGTGGGACCGGGCTGCAGCCACAGACAGACTCCCGACACCACGCGGTGTGTGCGGCCAGACAGGGCCGTGAGCATTCGCCGGGCGTCGGCCCGGTCCATGGGCTTGCCGAGCGGCTCGCCGTCGAGCTCCGCCAGCGTGTCGCAGGCCAGGATCAGTCCCTCGACGCCCGTCGTGGCGATGGCCTCCGCCTTGGCGTGCGCCGCGCGGCGCACGAAGGACTCGAGCGGCTCGTCGGCCCCGCGGGGTACGGCCGCCTCGGCCTCCTCCGGTGCGGGGGCCACGCGCACGTCCCAGCCCTCGGCACGCGCCAATTCCAGCCGCCGGGGCGAGCGGCTTGCCAGGATGATCCGCCGAGGTAACGCTGCCATCATGCTGCCGCCGTCGATCATCCACGAGGACGATGCGATCATCGCCGTGGCCAAGCCGGCCGGCATCGCCACCGCCAATGTACCGGCGGGCGAGGAGAGCGTGTTCACGCTCGTGCGCGGGCTGCTGGCCGGCCGCGACCGCGGCCGACGGGAGCCGCCGTTTCTCGGCGTGGTCAGCCGGCTCGACCGACCCGTGTCGGGGGTGGTCGTGTTCGCGAAGACGCCGCCGGCGGCTGCGGATCTCGCGAAGCAGTTCCGCGACCGCTCCGTCGACAAGGTCTACGTCGCCGTGGTCGAGGGTCGGTTCCCCGCGGCCCTGAATGCGTGGGTCGAGTGGATCGACGTGCTCGCGCGGCCGCGCCGCGGGCCGACGCGACGAGTCTCCGGCGAGACCGGCGACGAGGCCGGAGCCGAGGCAGGGGAGGCCCGCATCCGGGCCCGCGTACTCGTGCGGCACGGCGAGGTGTCGCTCGTGGAGCTCCGTCCCGAGACGGGCCGCCGGCACCAGATCCGGGCGCAGCTCGGTGCCCGGGGCTGTCCCGTCGTGGGCGACCGGCTGTATGGCGCGCGGCTGCCGCTTCCCGGAGGCATCGCGCTGCACGCCTGGCGGCTGACGATCTCCCATCCCGCCACGCGGCAGCGCACGGTGCTGACGGCGGAGCCCCCGGTACCCTGGCGGCCGCGGTTCGCGGCCCTGGTGTCGCACCTCCCGCCACCGGGGGAGGTAGACTCGCGATCCCCGCGAGCCGGCCCGCCGGCGCAGGACGAGTCCCGATGAGCCAGGCGATGGCCGACCGCCCCGACGCCCCGCAACCCGACCCGCGCAGGCGTCCATTCCACGAGGTGGCGCTCGCGAGTGGTCTGGTCACGGCCGCGGACCTCGATGCAGCCGAGGCCGAGGTTTGCCGGCGCACGGGAGGCGGCGCACCCCCCCCGGAACAGTTCGACAAGGCCGTGGCCAAGGCGCTCGTCGAGCGGGGTACGCTCACGCCGTTCCAGGCCCGTGAGCTGCTGGCGGGCCGCACGCGGTTCAAGCTCGGCCAGTACACCGTGATCGACGAGATCGGTCGGGGCGGGATGGGGCAGGTGTTCAAGGCCGAGCACGCCCTCATGGGGCGGCACGTGGCCGTCAAGGTGCTGCCCCGGGCGAAGGCCACGCCGGAGTCGGAGGCCGCGTTTCGCCGTGAGATGCGGATCCTGGGTCGCCTCGATCACGAGAACGTGGTCCGCGCGTTCGACGCCGGCTACGACGCGCAGGTCTACTACTTGGTGACGGAGTTCGTGCCGGGCGTGGATCTGCGGCGGCACGTCCGCAAGCACGGGCCGCTCGACGAGGTGTCTGCCGCGTCCGTGTTCACCCAGGTGGCCCGAGCGCTGGATTTCGCCCACGCGCAGGGGCTCGTGCATCGCGACGTCAAGCCAGGCAACATCCTCGTCATGGACGACGGCCGGGTGAAACTGCTGGATCTCGGTCTGGCTGGCTCGACGCTCGAGACCGAGGCCCTGCAACTGGGCAAGAAGGTGGTGGGCACGATGGACTACATCGCCCCTGAGCAGATCCGCAGTGTCGACGACGCGGGGCCGCCGGCCGACATCTATGCGCTCGGCTGCTCGATGTACTTCGCCCTGACCGGCGAGGTGCCGTTCCCGGGCGGCAGCCGCAACGAGAAGATGCGCCGGCACCTGACCGAAGCGGCCGAACCGCTCCATCGCCGTGCGCCGCACCTGTCGCAGCAGCTGTGCCACGTGGTCGAGGCGATGATGGCCAAGTCGGTCGCCGACCGGATCGGGACGGCGGCCGACGTGATCCAGCGGCTGTCCCGTTGGACCCCCGACCGCCCGGTGCCGCTACCGCAATCGAGCCTCGCGGCTGCACGGCCATCGGCCGAGGGTGACTCTCAAACGCTTTCCGACTCGTGGATCGAGGCTGACTCCGGTGCGTCGGCGGGATCGGCGTCTGGCAACCTCACGTGGCAACGACGACCGGATTCCGTCCTCGGCGAGCCTACCGAACGATCTTTGCCGGGCAGCCCGCTCGACGAAGACACAGTCGCCCACGCCGTCAAGATGGCCCTTCAAATACTCCTGCCGGCCGTTGCAGTGGCCTTTGTCGTGGTGATAATCATCCGAGCAGTGCGGTTGGTCCTAAGAGAAGACTTCTTCAATTTCCTGGATGCCCCTGTTCCTGTCGTGGTTGGGTTGCTGGCATTCGTTGTGATCGTCGGTTTCAATGCCGCGGCGGTACTCCGCGGCCGGGACCGCTGATCGCGGTCGGTCGTTGACATCCCGCCCCGCGGTTTCGACACTTGGCCCGTGTCGCCACGCGCGACGCGGACGGGTAGCTCAGTTGGTAGAGCAACGGACTGAAAATCCGTGTGTCGCCGGTTCGATCCCGGCCCCGTCCACTTCGCCACATCGCGGCCGGTGTACGGCCCGTCGGGGCGACGCCGGCCGGAGCGAGGTGGCTCAGGTCAGCGCCTTGAGCAGCACCGCCGCGTTGTGGCCGCCGAACGCGAACGACTGGGCCACCGCGGTGCGGATCGGCCGCCGGACCGGGCCGCGGACGAAGGCGAGGTCGGCGATCGGCTCGGCGAGATTCAGGCAGGGATGGGTCGTGCCGTCGCGGATCGACAGTGCCGCCACGATCGCCCCGAGGGCCCCGCTGGCCCCGATCGTGTGGCCCAGGATCGACTTGGTCGAGTTCACCAGGGGCCGCGTGCCGAACAGCCGGCCGATGATCGCGGCCTCGATGTCGTCGTTGAGCTTCGTGCCCGTGCCGTGGGCGTTGATGTAATCGACGTCCTCGAGCCGCAGGCCGGCGCCGGCCACGAGCTCCCGCAGCATGCGTTCGATCTCCGTGCCCGCGGCGTCGATCATCATGATGCTGGACCCGTCGCAGGACTCCGCGTAGCCGGCGAGTTCGCAGAGGATGGGAGCGCCGCGCGACCGGGCGTGCTCCAGGTCCTCGAGCACGAGGATGCCGCAGCCGCCCTCGCTGAACAGGAAGCCCGACCGGGCGGCGTCGAACGGCCGGTTGAGCGCCTCGTCGGGCATGTCGGGACTCTCGCGGACCGCCAGCGTGCGGGCCATGTCGAACCCGCGGAACACGATCCCGTAGTCGTCGCCCAGATACTCGGCGCCGCCCGCGATGACCATGTCGACCGCGCCGCTCTGCAGGGCCCGCAGCCCGGCCCCGAGCGCCACGGTTCCCGAGGCGCAGGCCGAGCAGGGCGTCTGCGTGGGGCCGCGCAGCCCGAACTTGATCGCCACGTTCGCCGACACGGCGTTGGGCATCATCATGGAGACCGTGAACGGATTGACCCGGAAGGGGATGACGATCTCGGCCAGCATCCGGGCGATCGTCTCGCGGCTCGACTCGTCGGTCGACCGAGCGGCCAGTTCCTGCAGCCGAGGCACGTGCTTCGAGAGCATGTGATGCGAGGCGTTGGCGAGCAGCGACGTCACGCCGCCGGTGCCGGTGCCGATGCAGACCCCGACCCGCTCGGGAGCGACGCCGCTGAGCACGAACCGGTTGTGCTTGGCGTCGACCCGCTCGCAGGCGACGGCGGCGCCGGCGAGCGCCTCCGCCGCCGTCCGCATGGAGAGCACGGCGATCCGGTCGAGCTTCGTGCGCTCGATGTCGTACACCACGCCGTCGCCACCGGGATCGGCGGGCAACGGCGCCCAGACCGGCGAGTTGCAGCGGAAGTAATTCCGCCAGATCTCCGGGATCGGCGCCACGGCCGTCCGCCCCGCGAGGCAGGCGTTCCAGAAGTCCCCGACCGTCGAGCCGACGGAGGTGGAGGTCCCGAGGCCGGTGATCACGACCCGGCGGCTCATGACCTCGAGGCGTTTCCGGCCCGCAGCCGGTCCGTGATGAAGGAGACGATGGCGCCGACCGTCGTGAAGGACGGCAACTGGTCCTCGGGGACGCGTTCCTGGAAGGCGTCCTCGATCGCCATCACGAGGGTCATGCGGTCGATCGAGTCGGCACCGAGGTCGGCGACGAGGTCGCTCTCCAGTGTCACCCGCGACGGGTCGACGTCGAGCACCTTGATGATCACCTCCGTGACCCGATCGAAGACGTCCGCTTCGTCCATGGGGCTCATGCAAACTCCCGCCTTCCGGCCAGGCGACCCGGACGGCACGGCCACGCCATCCACGAACTCGACCGCACTTCGAGGGACGATCCCGATGCGTTGATACGACGTCGGCTCGAGCGGCCTTCCGACGCTCAAAAAGTGTACCGGTGGCCCGCACCCGCACAAGCCGCGGCGGCCGCACGGGGGCGGTGCGGAAAAACGACACGGGCGGCGCCGATTCCGGCGCCGCCCGCTCGTTTTGTCGTACGGTCTTCGCGACGCGGTCGACCGGTTCAGCCGGAGACCATAGCCTTCCGGTTCAGCCGGAGACCATAGCCTTGAGGTTCTTCAGGGCGCGAACGCGGACCTTCACGCTGGCCGGCTTGGCCGGACGGTCCTGCAGCTCGCCGGTGAAGGGGTTCTTCACGCCCTTCTGCGCCGGACGGGCCGGAACCTTCCGCCGCTCGATCTTCACCAGGCCCGGAATCGAGAACACGCCGATGCCGGAGCTCTTGAGAGCCCGGTGGATCTCGGTCGTGAGGGACTCCATCACGGCCACGACGTCCTTCTTCTGCAGACCGGTGGTCTCGGAGATGTTCCGCATGATCTCCGTCTTCGTCAGGGGCTTGCTACCGGACTTCTTCGCCATCTGTGATCCTCCCAAGATCTGAAACGAGAACTGAAAATTGGATGCGGCCCGAACCCGCGCCGCGCTCGAAAAACTCGGCGGAAACGCCGAACGCTCGGGAGATTGTGGGCCGGGAAAACGAAATTGCAACCAGAAAATGGCGTTCCGCAGAAAAAAAACCGGGTATTTCCCGGTTTTCGGGCCGCGGGTCGGGGCGCCGCGTGACCCGCTCCGCGGCGTGAATTCCCGGTCCGGGGAGGTCGCTGGAGGGGGTGCCGCAAGGCCGCGATCAACTCGCGTCCTCCATTGTTCTGGCGGGGCCGGCGTCAGGCCGACGCAGGCCCCGTGGGTCTCATGGCCGTGCCGCGAACCCGGCTCCAGAACCGGGAGAACCTGCCGAGATCGTCGACGCGCGCCGCACCGCACAGGGGCGGCCACTCGTGGACCGCGACGGGTAACGCGCCGGCGATCGCCTGCGCCGCTCGCCGCACCCGGGGGCAGGGTGTCGCCGCCACCGCGACGCCGTCGCAGCCGGTGTCGCGCGCCACCGCCGGCACGATCGCGCCAGGGTCGCCCCACGCGATCGAGAGGCCGGGCACGTCTCCCAGGCACTCGAACAGGAACACGAGCCGCTTGAGCGTCGGTCGTTCCGCCGCGAGCCAGGCGGGATCGATCACGAACAGCGACGGTGCCTCGGGATGCGCGGCGGCGGCCGGACTCGTCGACGAGGCCGAGTCGAGCGTGAGCCAGACGAGTGGCCGCCGGGGGGCGTCGCGATCGGCCGGTCGCCATGGCCGTTCCGCCCGGATCCGCAGCGGTGGCCGGGGGATGCCCGGAGGGGCGGCGAACAGCCGCGCGGCCAGGTCGTCGTAGGAACCCTCGACGTCGCACCGGCCGCGGACCGGACAGGCCGCACAGTGCGCGTCGGCCGTGAACGTCTGCAGGTTCTCCCGGTTGAAGATGTAGGGCTTGGCCGAAAACGTGCCGGCGACCCACTGCCAGGAAAGATGGTTGCTCGCGGGATCACCGTCGAGGAGATGCCGCAGAAACCAGTCGGCACCGGCCTGCCAACGCACCCGGCGGACGTGGACGAGCCACGACGCGAGCCACATCCGCTCGTGGTTGTGCAGCCGGCCGGTGTCGTGGAGCTTCCGCACGAAGGCGTCGATGCAATCCATGCCCGTCTCCGCGGCGAGCACGTCCGCCGGCACCGCGTCGAGCCGATCCGGCAGCCGGGGGGCGGCCGCGGCCGGCTCGATATCGGTCGAAATCCCATCGCCGAGCACGGCGTGGACGCGGCGCCAGTAGTCGCGCCAGGCCAGTTCCGAGACGAACTTCTCCGCCTGGTCCGCGTGTGCCACCCGGCCGAGCGCGTGATCACGGACCTCGGCCAGCGACACCACACCATGCCGGATCCAGGGGGAGAGCCCTGACACGCCCCCGCCCACGTGATTGCGCGTGCGGGCATACGACGCGACGTCGAAGGCGGACAGGGTCTCGAGCGCGGCACGGCGGCCCCCCCGCGGCAGTGCGGCGAGCGCGGCGGCTGCGAGCGGCGGATCCGCGCTCCCGGGGATCGCGGTCGCCACGGCGGCGGCGAGTTCGGGCCGGGGCAGTCTCGTCCAGCGATCGAGGTCGGAGGGATGCGGCTGGTTCATGCTGCCTCATGGGGCATCGAGCCGGGCGCCGTTGCCGCGCCGGCAGGCACGGAGTGCATGGAAACTGCGCCCACGCGGGGCTCGGCAGCGGCGCGGAACAAGATTTTCACGCGATGCATTGTGCTCCAAGTCCACTGGTTCCTGCGCGTGGGCGCGGGTTGGGGCGGCCGAGGAGCCCGTCCGCAGGCCGCCGTGGCACGCCGTTTGCGGTTCCCTGGGGGCATCGACGTCCCGGCTGCGCGGCTTCATCGTCCAGCTGGATGCCCCACCACGGCTTGGGTGGGCCCTCCGCCTTGCTCGCCCAGGCCGGGGCATGCGCGGGTCGCGCGGCCGTGTCTTGTCCGCGGCCCGCGGACGGGGGTAGCCTGCCCGCCTCCGTCGCAGGGCCCGTCGTGAAGCTCATCATCGCGATCATCCAGCCCCACCGGCTCGAGAGCGTCAAGCAGGCGCTGTCGGACGTGGAGGTGTTTCGGCTCACGGTGCTCGACGTGCAGGGATTCGGCCGCCAGCGTGGCCACGCCGAGACCTACCGCGGCCACGAGATCGCCGTGAACCTCCTCCGCAAGGTGCAGCTCCAGATCGCCGTCAACGAGGACTTCGTCGAGCCCACCATCGCGGCCATCGTGAAGGGCGGGAGGTCGGGCGAGCACGGTGAGATCGGCGACGGCAAGATCTTCGTGCTGCCCCTCGACGAGTGCGTTCGCATCCGCACCGGTGAGCGGGGCCGCGACGCGATCTAGGTTCACGGCTGCCGGGCCAGCCATGGTCCCGGCAGCCTCGGGCCCCCCGGCGAACGCCGAGGGTTCGGCGGGCGGCCGGCCTGCTCGCACCTCCGGGCTCGCCGGGCCGCGGCTCGACGGCACCGGCGCCCTCGACGACATGGCAGACGGAGCACGTCTCCGCTGTCGTCAGCCCTTCTGCGGGTGGAGCCGCGGGGCGGCGCCGAGGGCGAGGCGGTTGACGGCCGCCAGGAAGGCCTTGGCCGCCGCTTCGAGCGAGTCGGTCGAGACGCCGCGGCCGCGCTGCACTTGTCCGGCGTGCTCGAGCTCCACGGTGACCTCGCCCTGTGCGTCCTTGCCCACCGTCACCGCCTGCACGCGGAAGTCGCGGCACACGGTGGTCATGCCCGTGAGCTTCTCGATCGCCAGGAAGATGCCGTCGACCGGGCCGTCGCCGGCCGTGATCGTCACGGCCTTCGGCGCGCCGTCCTGGAGCACGCGGAGCGTCACGGTCGGCGACCCGCCGCTCGCGCAGGCGAGGGTGTAGCCGTCGTAGACGTACTGCTCCGGGAGCGCGGAAAACTGCTGTTCGCAGAGGGCCGCAACGTCGCCGTCGTAGATCTCCTTCTTGCGGTCGGCGAGCACCTTGAAGTGTTCGAACACGGTCTGCAGCTGCTCCGCCGTGAGCTGGTACCCCAGGGCCCGGGCCCGATCGGCGAGCGCGGCCCGGCCGCTGTGCTTGCCGAGCACGAGGTCGGTCCGCTCGAGACCCACGTCCTCCGGCCGCATGATCTCGTAGGTCCGCCGCTCCTTGAGCATGCCGTCCTGATGGATGCCCGCCTCGTGGGCGAAAGCGTTGCGGCCCACGATCGCCTTGTTGCGGGGCACCTGGATGCCGGTGATGTTGGCCACGAGTCGGCTCGTGGGCACGAGGCGGCGGGTGTCGATCCGCGTCTGGCAGGCGTAGTGGTCGCCGCGGGTCTTCAGCGCCATCACGACCTCCTCGAGCGAGCAGTTGCCCGCCCGCTCGCCGATGCCGTTGATCGTGCACTCCACCTGGCCCGCGCCGGCCTCCACGGCCGCCAGGCTGTTGGCCACGGCGAGGCCCAGGTCGTCGTGGCAGTGCACGCTGATCACTGCCTTGTCGATGTTGGGCACGCGGTCGCACAGGGCGCGGATCACGCGGTGCATCTGCATGGGCGTGGCGTAGCCCACGGTGTCGGGGATGTTCACCGTCGTCGCCCCGGCGGCGATTACCGCCTCGACGACCCGGCAGAGGAAGTCGATCTCGGTCCGCGCCGCATCCTCGGGCGAGAACTCCACGTCGCCGCACAGCCGGCGGGCCCGCGTCACACCCGCCACGGCCCGGGCCAGCACCTCGTCCTCGTTCATCCGCAGCTTGAATTCGCGGTGGATCGAGCTGGTGGCCAGGAACACGTGGATCCGCGGCTGCCGGGCGCGCGCAAGCGCCTCCCACGCGCGGTCGATGTCCGCGTCGCTGCACCGGGCCAGGCCGCAGACCACGGCCTCCGCCACCGTGCCGGCGATGTCGCGCACGCTTTCGAAATCCCCCGGCGAGGCGATGGGGAAGCCGGCCTCGATCACGTCCACGCCGAGCTGCACGAGCGCCTGCGCGATCTCCAGCTTCTCGGTGCGGTTCATGCTCGCGCCCGGCGACTGCTCGCCATCGCGGAGCGTGGTGTCGAAGATGCGGATCGCGCGGGAGGGCGCCATGGGCGACAGGCTCTGGGGGCGCCGTGGTCCGGCGGAGGCACTGGAGATCGCATCGTACCGCGGCTACGCGGCGCGCACAGCCCGCGATTGGGCTCCACGGCCGGCGCCGCTCGGAGGTAGAATTCAGCTCCGCTGCTCACGTCGTCCCCGCTTCGGCCCGCGAACCCCACCATGACCGCAGAGCCAGTCCCCCCGCGGTCTTCCGCCGTCCCGGCGACGCACGGCTCGCCGGCGGCCGGCGGCCGGGAGCGGCTCCGGAAGAGCCTCACCGGCGCCGCGCTCCTGGTGGCGGGCCTGCTGGCGTGGTGGTGGCTCTCGACGCATCACTTCGCCGGCGCTCCGGCGGACCACGTCGCGGTTCCCGCCGCCGAGCCGGCGGCCGGCACCGACACGGTGACGCTGCCGGCGTCCTCGGCGGCGGAGATCACGGTCGTGCCGGTCGCCCTCCGCACGCTCCGCGAGCAGCTCACCGTCCCCGGTCGGCTGGACTACGACGCCCGCTGCCGCCTCAGCTACGAGGCTCCCGTCGACGGGGTGGTGTCGCGGGTGTTCGTGCAGGTGCGGCAGCGGGTGGCCAAGGGAGATGCCCTCGCCGAGGTGTCGAGCCCGGAGGTCGGGACGGCCCGCGACGACGTGCGCCGGCGGCAGGCCGACCGCGACATCGCCCGCAAGTCGGCCGACTGGGCGGCCACGATCGCCACGAACGTGGACGACCTGCTCGACACGCTCGCCGCGCATCCGCCCCTCGGCGAGGTCGAGGAGCGGTTTCAGGATCGCGTGCTCGGCGCCTACCGCGAGAAGATCCTGGCCCCTTACTCGCGGCTCTTGTACGTGGAGAAGGTGGACGCCAGCACGCGGAAGCTCGGCGACGGGGGCGTGCTGTCGGGGAGGATCGTCGAGGCGCGGACGAGCACTCTCGAGGTCGCCCGGGCGAGTTTCGCCGCCGCCTGCGAGGCGGCCCGCTTCGATACGCTGCAGGACCGCGACCGCGCCCGCGCCGCGCTCGAGCAGGCCGACCGACTCGTGCAGGTGGCCAGGGAAAATCTCCGCACCCTCGTCGGCAGCAAGCTCGAGGTCGACTCGACCAACGTGGTCGCGGAGGACGGCGAGCTGGGTCCGGCCGATGCCGCCGGCCTGAGCACGCTCGTGCTGCGCACGCCCTTCGACGGCGTCGTCGAGGAAATCTTCATGTCGCGCGGGGAGCGGGTGCAGGCGGGCGACAAGCTGTTCGTGGTGGCCGACACGTCGAAGCTCTGGGTGCGGGCGCAGATCAACGAGCGGCAGTGGACGCAGGTGGAGCTGGCCGAGGGCCAGGAGGTCCACGTCAACGTGCCCGGCACGGTGGAGCACGAGACGACCGCCCGCATCAATCACGTCGCCGCCACCGTGGAGGAGGAGACCCGGAGCGTGCCGCTCGTCGCCGAGCTCGAGAACGACGACGCCCACTTCAAGCCGGGGATGTTCGTGTGGGTCGACCTGCCCGAGGGCGGCAGCCGGGAGGCCCTGACGGTGCCGGCGGAGGCCGTGATGCGGCACGAGGGCCGCGCGTTCGTGTTCGTGCCGGAAGGGGACCGGACATTCCGCCGTGTCGATGTGGAGGCCGGCCTCGAGAACGACGGATTCGTCGAGATCACGTCCGGCCTCGACGCCGGCCGCGAGGTGGTCGTCCGCGGCGGCTTCCTGCTCAAGAGCGAACTCCTGCTCGAGGACGAGGAGTAGGGGAGGGCGGTCGGTGCTCACAGGCCTCATCGAGTGGTCGCTCGCCAACCGCGCGCTCGTGATCGCGGCGTTCGTGCTCATGGCGCTCGGTGGCCTCTACGCGGCCACGCAGATCCCGGTCGACGCCGTCCCGGACCTCGTCAACGTGCAGGTCCAGGTCGTGACGGAGGCCGGCACCCTGCCGCCGCTGGAAGTCGAGCGGACGATCACCTACCCGGTCGAGCTCGCGATGAGCGGACTGCCCGACGTGGAGGAGATCCGCAGCGTCTCCCGGCTGGGCATCTCGCTGGTCACGATCGTGTTCGCCGAGGGCACGGACATCCTCCGGGCGCGACAGCTCGTGCAGGAGCGGCTGCCCCAGGCGCGGGCCGCGATCACCGTGCCCGATGCCGATCCGGAGCTCGGCACGCTGAGCACCGCCCTCGGCGAAATCCTGCAGTTCGAGGTGCGCGGCCGCGGCACGAGCCTGATGGACCTGCGCAGCATCCTTGAGTGGGACATCGCGCCGGTGCTGCGGACGGTGCCGGGCGTCACCGACATCAACTCGCACGGCGGCTACGCCAAGAGCTACGAGGTGCAGGTCGATCCCGACCGGATGTCGTCCCGGGGCATCACGCTCGGCGAAGTGCTCGGCGCGCTCGATCGCAACAACTCGAGCACCGGGGGCGGCTACGTCGTCAAGAACGGAGAGCAGCGGTTCATCCGCGGCGAGGCCCTGCTCCGGAGCATCGAGGACATCGAGAAGGTGGTGGTCCGCAGCCCGCCCGGGGGCGTGCCCGTGCTCGTGCGCGACATCGGCACCGTGGCCCTGGCCCCGCTGGTGCGGCAGGGGGCGGTCACCCGGGACGGCCGCGGCGAGGTGGTCACCGGCATGGTGATGATGGTCCGCGGCGAGAACAGCCGCCGCGTGGTGACCGCCGCCAAGGAGAAGCTCGAGCAGGTGCGGGCCGGGCTGCCCAAGGGTGTCGAGCTGGAGATCATCTACGACCGCTCGGATCTCATCGCGCGCACGCTCGACACGGTGCTCCACAACCTCGCCGAGGGCGGCCTGCTCGTCGTCGCCGTGCTGCTCGTGCTGCTCGGCAACGTGCGTGCCGGCCTGATCGTGTCGCTGGCGATCCCGCTCTCCATGCTCTTCGCCTCGAACCTCATGCTGGCCTTCGGCATTCCGGCGAGCCTCATGAGCCTCGGTGCCATCGACTTCGGGCTGGTCGTGGACAGCTCGGTGATCATGGTGGAGAACTGCGTGCGCCGCCTCGGCCTCGCGCCCCCGTCGGCCTCCAAGCTCGACGTCGTGCGCGACGCGGCGGTCGAGGTCCGCGGCCCGACGATGTTCGGCGAGCTCATCATCGCCGTCGTCTACCTGCCGATCCTTCTGCTGGAAGGCACCGAGGGCAAGCTGTTCCGGCCCATGGCGTTGACGGTGCTGTTCGCGCTGCTGGGGTCGCTCGTGATCTCGCTGACCCTCATGCCGGTGCTCGCGGCGACGGTGCTCAAGCGGGAGGAGGAGCACGAGCCGCTGATCATGCGAGCGTTCCACCGCCTGTACCGGCCGCTGGCCCGCCTGGCGGTCCAGCACCCGGTGCTGGTCTCGCTGGCCGCGGCGGCGCTCGTGTCCGCCAGCATCCCGGTGGCGCTGCGGCTCGGGGCCGAGTTCATGCCGCGGCTCGACGAGGGGGATCTGCTCGTCGAGGTGGTCCGCCTCCCCAGCGCCACCCTCGAGGACTCCGTGCCCCTGACGGGCCGGATCGAGAAGGTGCTGCTCGAGTGTCCCGAGGTGCGGACGGTGTTCTGCAAGACCGGCCGGCCCGAGATCGCCAACGACATCATGGGCGTGCAGCAGACCGACGTGTGGGTGATGCTGAAGCCGCGGGCGACCTGGCCCGCCAGCGTGACGCGGGACGACCTCGTGGAGCGGATGTCGGCCGCGCTGGCGGCGGCCGTGCCGGGGGCGACCTTCGGCTTCAGCCAGCCGATCGAGATGCGGGTGGACGAGCTCGTGGCGGGGGTGAAGGCGGACGTGGCGGTGCTCGTCTACGGCGACGACCTGGCGACGCTCGGCGACCTGGGCAAGCGGATCGAAGGGGTGCTCCGCGACATCCCGGGAGCCGCCGACGTCCGCGCCGACTGGCAGGCGAACGTGCCCACCCTGCGGATCGACGCCCGCCAGGATCAGCTCGCCCGCCATGGGATCGACGGCATCGACGTGATGCGTACCGTGGCCGCGATGGGAGGCATCCAGACGGGCGTGGTCCACGAGGGCCGGCCGCGGTTTCCCCTGATGGTGAAGTTTCCGCGGGCCTGGCGGGAGAACGCGTCGCTGGTGCCGCAGATACCCGTCGACACGGCCGGCGCGCGGCCGGTGCCGCTGGGCGAGCTGGCCGACATCGTGGTCGAGGAGACGCCCCCGTCGATCGAGCACGAGAACTCGCGGCGCCGCACGTTCGTGTCGGCCAACGTGCGCGGCCGCGACGTGGCGAGCTTCGTGCGCGAGGCGCAGGCCCGCGTCGGCGAGCAGGTGCCACTGCCGGCCGGCTACCGCGTCGAGTGGGGGGGCGATTTCGAGAACCTGCTGTCCGCGAGCCGCCGGCTGGCGATCATCACCCCGGTCGTGCTCGGCCTGATCGCGATGCTCCTCTACACCAGCTTCAAGTCGCTGCGGCTGGCGCTGCTCATCTTCGTGGCCGTGCCCGTGGCGGCCTCCGGGGGCGTGGCGGCGCTTGCCCTGCGGGGCATGCCGTTCTCGATCGCGGCGGGCGTGGGCTTCGTGGCCCTGTTCGGGGTGGCCGTCCTCAACGGGCTCGTGTGGGTGGCGGGCGCGGAGCACGCGCGGCAGGGGGGTCTTTCGCCGCGCGAGGCCGCCGTCGCCACGGCCGACGTCCGCATCCGGCCGGTGCTCATGACCGCGCTCGTGGCCAGCCTGGGCTTCCTGCCGATGGCGCTGGCCACCTCGTCGGGAGCGGAAATCCAGCGGCCGCTGGCCCCGGTCGTGATCGGCGGCATCGTCACGAGTACGCTCTTGACGGCGCTGGTGGTGCCGGCGATCTACCCGTGGTTCGTGCCCCGGGACCCGGCCGGCGTCGGACGCTGACCGCGGCGACCCCGCGGGGCAGGAAGGGCAGCCATGACGCTCGGCGAATTCCAGGCGCTGATCCGCGGCATGTATCACGACAAGGACGCCGCCCGCGGCGTCGAGGGCACGTTCATGTGGCTCGTCGAGGAGGTCGGCGAGCTGGCGACCGCCCTGCGCGAACACGCCGCCGGTGACCGCGGGCCGGCGGCGCAGGAGGCGCTGGCGCTGGAGTTCGCCGACGTGCTCGCCTGGCTGGCGACGATCGCCAACGTGGCGGGCGTCGACCTCGACGCCGCCGTGCGGCGGAAGTACGGCTCCGGCTGTCCGGGCTGCGGCCGGATGGCCTGCACGTGTCCGGATGCGGAGAAGCCATGAGCCGCCGCGGGGGGTGGTGTGCGGCCTGCGTCGTCACGCTCGCAGCCGCCGCGACGATCGCGGCAGAGCCCGGGCCCGCCGTGGCCGTGGGCGTGGGCGGCCGGTTCCGCGCGGGATCGTGGACCCCGCTGGCGGTGAGGCCCGCGACCGAGGGCGCCGTGTTGCGGGTCGCCGTGCAGGATCCCGACGGAGCGTTCGTGGGCTCGCCGCCGCAGCGGATGGCGGGCTCGACCGGCCGCTTCCTCGTGCGGTCTGGACGACCCTCCGGCCGGCTGCGGATCGAGGACGCGACGACCGGGGCGGTGTCGCTCGTCGACCTGCCGCCGCCGCTGCCGTCGACGGCAGCGG
>JBJTIV010000186.1:0-3252 GCA_046095145.1 Planctomycetaceae bacterium | reverse complement strand
CCTCCCGCAGACGCACAATGCGCTCGCGCGAGCCGCGTCACAGGCCGCGTTCGCGGACGAGGCGGGCCGCGTCGAGGGCGGCGCCGCGGGCGCCGGCGCTGTCGCCGGCCGGCATCACGTGGATCGGCAGCGCGGGCAGGCCGTTTGCAGCGGGCAGCGGGGCGGGGCAGGGGAGGGTGGCGTCGTCCTCGTCGGCCCGCCGCGGGGGGCCCAGGAGCACGAGGCGGGCCGTGGCGAAGAGGCCGCGGAGGGACCCGAAGGTGGCCTCCACCGCGGCCGGCTCGTAGCCGCAGTGCACCATGCAGTTGGCGCACTTCGGATTGCCGCTCGCGCGGCCGTAGCGGTCCCAGTCGGTCTCCTCCATGAGCTCGCGGAAGGTCTTCGCGTAGCCCTCGGCGAGGAGGTAGCAGGGCTTCTGCCAGCCGAAGAGGTTGTAGGTGGGCGTGCCCCAGGGGCGGCATTCCAGGTCCCAGGCGCCCTTGAGGAACTCGAGGAACACCGGCGACTGGTTGAACCGCCAGCGCCGCGGCGCGTCGGCCAGGAGGCGACGGAACAGCGCCTGGCTGCGGCGGCGGGGCAGGAAGTGGTCCTGGTCGGGCGCCTTCGCGTAGGGATAGCCCGGCGAGATCATCATGCCCTCCACGCCCAGGGCCATCACCTCGTCGAAGAAGCGGCGATGCCGCTCGGGGTCGGCGTCGGTGAACAGCGTGGAGTTGGTGGTCACGCGGAAGCCGGCCCGCCGGGCGGCGCGGATCGCCGACACGGCCGCGT
Organism: Planctomycetaceae bacterium; assembly: GCA_046095145.1. GTDB lineage: Bacteria > Planctomycetota > Planctomycetia > Pirellulales > UBA1268 > QWPN01. Next base: position 2,481 of record JBJTIV010000186.1, on the reverse strand, counting down.
CGTACACGCCCGTGCGGCAGACCGCGTGGTCGTGCTCCTCGCGGGGGCCGTCGAGGTGCACCGAGAACGCCAGGTAGGGCGACGGCCGGAACCGCGGCAGCATCTCCTCGAGCTTCAGCGCGTTGGTGCAGAGGTAGAGATACCTCCGCCGGGCCACGATGCCCTCGACGATCTCCACGATCCGCGGATGGAGCAGGGGCTCGCCGCCCGGGATCGACACGATCGGGGCGTCGCACTCGTCGACGGCCGCCAGGCACTGCTCGGGGGTGAGCTGCGACCGCAGCACGTCGGCGGGATGCTGGATCTTGCCGCAGCCGCCGCAGGCCAGATTGCAGCGGAACAGCGGCTCGAGCATGAGCACGAGCGGATAGCGCGACCGACCCCGCAGCCGCTGCACGGCCACGTGGCGGAGCACGGCCACCATCTGCCCGACCGGCACGCTCATGCGTCGCTCCCGGCGGGCCCGCCCGCGGCCCGCACCAGGGCCAGCAGCGGGAAGTAGATCGGATACCAGTGGTAGCGGAGGTAGAAGACCTTTGGGAACCCGGTGCCGGTGAACTCCCGCTGGCGCCAGGAGCCGTCGGACTCCTGCCGCTCGACCAGCCAGCGCACGCCGCGGCGGACGGCCCGCGACTCGCGGCGTCCCGCCGCCACGAGCCCCGCCACGGCCCAGGCGGTCTGCGACGCGGTGGCCGGCCCCGTGCCGGCGAGCCGGCGATCGGCGTAGCTCTCGGGTGTCTCGCCCCAGCCGCCGTCGGCCTGCTGCACGGCCGCGAGCCAGTCGGCGCCGGCCTGGATCGCGACGTCGTCCGGGGGCACGCCCACCGCCGCGAGTCCCTGCAGCGCCTGCCACGTGCCATAGACGTAGTTCACGCCCCAGCGGCCGAACCAGGCGCCGTCGTCCTCCTGCGACCGCCGCAGGTAGGCGACGGCGCGGTCGACGACGGGATCGCCGACGGCCAGGCCCGCCTTGCCGCAGGCCTCCAGCACGCGGCCGGCGAGATCGGGCGAACTGGGATCGATCATCGCGTTGTGGTCGGCGAACGGCACCCTGCAGAGCAATTCGCAGTCGTTGTCGCGATCGAACGCGCCCCAGCCGCCGTCGGTGTTCTGCATGGCCCCGAGCCAGAGCGTGGCCCGCCGGATCGTCCCCTCGACGCGGGCGCGCCGCCCGGCCCGGTTGCCGGCACCGGCGGCCCGGCGGCTCCACGTCGCCAGCGCGACCACCACCATCGCCGTGTCGTCCACGTCGGGATAGAACCGGTTGGCGTATTCGAAGCACCAGCCCGACGGCTCGGCCGGTGCCGCGCGGCGGGCCCAGTCGCCGGCCGTGCGAATCTCGTTGGCGAGCAGCCAGTCGACGGCGCGATCGAGGTCCGCGGGCGGCGCGGCGGCCCCGGAGACGTCGGCCCATTCCTCGAGCGCGATGAGCGTGATCGCCGTGTCCCAGACGGGCGACCGGCAGGGTTCCAGCCGCGTCGTGCCGTCCGGCTCCCGCTCCACCAGCCGCTGGAGCTGGCTCCAGCACTCGCGGACCTCCGGCGCGTCGTCCGAGCAGCCCAGCGACCTGAGGCCGATGTAACTCCACACGATGGGCGGAAAGATCGCCCCCAGGCCGTCGCTGCCCGCGAACCGCTCGAGCATCCAGCGGCGGCAGGCCTGGATGGCCCGGGCCCGCAGCGGCACGAGGCCCAGTGCCTCGCAGGCCTTCATGCCGCGGTCGACGGCGCGAAAGAACCGCGCCCAGCCGGAACAGGCCGCGGGCGGCGGCGCGTCGCCGGCCGCGAACAGTTCGGCGATGCCGCGGTCGGCGGGGATCCGCCGCACGGGCTTGAAGGTCCACATCAGCGACAGCGGCACGATCATGGTGCGCGACCACGCCGACACGCGGTGCAGGTTGACCGGAAACCAGTCGGGCAGCAGCACCATTTCCGGCGGCACGGCCGGGCACGCCGCGTACGGCATCTGGCCGAGCAGCGCGAGGTAGAACTTCGTGAAGCTGTTGACGGCCCACGGTCCGCCTGCGGCCGCGATCGCCCGGCGGCCCCGGACGAGGTCGGGCGATCGCGGATCGTGACCCAGCAGCTTGAGCGCCAGGTAGGCCTTCACGCTGGCGCTGACGTCGACCGGCCCGTCGGGGTGCAGCGCCCAGCCGCCGGCCGGCAGCTGCTCCTGGAGGATCCGGCGGCCGCAGCCCTCGGCCTCCGGCGCACGGAGCCTGCCGGCCCAGGCGAGCAGGATGACGTACTCGCTCTCCAGGATCGTGTCGCCCTCCAGCGGCGCCCGCCAGTGACCGTCGGCCGCCTGCCGCACCGCGAGCCACTCCGCCGTGCGGCCCGCGGCCCGCGAGGCGTCGCCCTGGGCGGCCACGGCGTCGATCTCGCGCCGCACCGCGGCCCGGGCGGCGTGGGGGGAGAGCCGCTGCACCGTCACGCGGCGGGCCGCGTCGGCCACGACTCCGGCCGGGCCGGCCGACGCGTC
>JBJTIV010000185.1:0-2075 GCA_046095145.1 Planctomycetaceae bacterium | reverse complement strand
CTCCCGCACCCACCCGAGAACCATCCATCGGGCGAACCCGCCGGGCACTTGAACGGCCGCGAAAAGGCGGCGCTCCGGCGGGTGCCGCCCCGGCGGCGGCGGGCGGGTGGCACCGCTGGGAAGGGTCGTGCCGGATGTGAGGCCGCGCCCGCCCGTGGCACCGGAGGCGGGCCGCGCGTAGGATTTTCCTCGGGTTCCCCCGTCATCGAGGTCGGCCATGGGCGACGTTCCGCTGTTCACGCAGGTCGACATTTCCGCCGGCACGGCCGCCCCGGGCGGCGCAGCGGCCTCGGGCGACCTGGCCGAGACGAACCGGCTCCTTCGCGACATCGCGGCCCACCAGCAGCGGTCCACCGAATTGCTCGCCGCCCTGCTCGAGCAGGTGTCGTTGCAGCAGCGGCAGCGGACCGCCGAGTTGAAGGCCTGGAAGGAGGCCCATCCCGAGCTCGCCGCGTCGTGCCGCCGTGCGGCCGAGTCGCTGGCCAAGGTGCACACCGAGTTCCTCGCCGGCCTGGCCCGGGAGGCGGCCGAGAACGCCGACGACTTCGCCGACAGCGAGTACGCGCTCGGCGAATTCATCGACCGCCACGGCCCGCGGCTGGCCCACTTCAACGGCGTGCTGCAACTCTTCGCCCAACTCGGCGCCCCGCTGCCCCCCACCGAGAGCTGATCGCACTGGCGATCCGCATCCCACCAGGGACTCCGCGCGAGGAGTTGCCCGTGCCCTCGAGCCGGCGTAGGCGGCCCGCGGAGCCAGGATGGCGGAGCGCAGACGCCTCCGAGTGAGCGCAGGGCACGATGCCCGTAGCGAACGTCCGGCGAGAGGGCACGGGCAACCCCGACCCCTCCACGGCGCCCCGGCGCGCGGCTACAACTCGGGCATGACACCGCCTCCCACCCCGTCGCCGGCCGCGGCACCGGCCTTCGAGGTCGCGTCGCCGGCGGCGGTCGCCACCGCGAAGGCCGCGCTCGACGCCCACACCGTCGAGATGATGGCCTGGCACTTCCACGCGTCGACGGGCTGCCCGTTCTGGCTCGACGAGGCGACGCGGCTGCCCTTCGATCCGCTCACGGACATCCGGTGCTACGACGACCTGAAGAAGTTTCCGCCCTTCGAGGACGAGTGGCTCCGCGGCGGCCCGGTGCGCCGCTGGGTCCCGAAGGGCCTGGCCGACCAGCCGATCTACGTGTTCGAGACCGGCGGCACGACGGGCGTGCCGAAGTCGCGGGTGAATTCCCGTGACTTTCGCACGGACTACGAGATGTTCAGCGACACGCTCCCCGAGGAGTTCTTCCCGCGGGGCGCGAACTGGCTGATGCTCGGCCCCTCGGGCCCGCGGCGGCTGCGGCTGTCGATCGAGCATCTGGCGCAGCACCGCGGCGGCATCTGCTTCTGCGTCGATCTCGATCCCCGCTGGGTGATCAAGCTCATCCAGAAGGGCTGGATGGAGCACCTCGAGGCCTACAAGCGGCACTGCATCGACCAGGCGATCACGATCCTCGAGGCGGGCCACGACATCCGCTGCATGTTCACCACGCCGAAGCTCCTGGAGGCCCTGGCCCTGGCGCTCGAGAAGCAGGGCACGACGATCCGCCGGGCCGGCATCACCGGCATCTTCTCCGGCGGCACGGAGTTCACGCCGCAGTGGACGCGGTTCGCGGTCGAGGAACTGCTCGACGGCGCCTTCATGACGCCCACCTACGGCAACACGCTCATGGGCCTCGCGGCCTCGCGACCCGTCGTTCCGGCCGATGGGTACACGATCGCCTACTACGCGCCGCAGCCCCGCGCCGTGATCGAGGTGGTGGACTTCGACAAGCCCGACGAACTCGTGCCCTACGGCGGCACGGGCCGCGTGCGGCTCACCACGCTCACGAAGGAGACCTTCATCCCGGGCTTCCTCGAGCGTGACGAGGGCGAGCGTGAACTGCCCTATGCGAAGTATCCCTGGGACGGCATCAGCGGCGTGCGGCCGTTCCACGAGCTCGCCGCCACGACGACGGTGGGCGTGTACTGACTTCATCGGCTGCACGACCCTCCATGGCTCGTGCAGCCTGTGGCCCGGCGATGGTGA
>JBJTIV010000184.1:0-8670 GCA_046095145.1 Planctomycetaceae bacterium | reverse complement strand
CCACGTGAAAAGATGACGTCGCGGCAGGCTGGGCAAGCCGGGCGGGTGGCGCAAAGGCGGCGGTTTCACGTGGAACCAGTCGGTCCGCCTGCGGGGAGATTGCCCGGCGCGCCGGTTCTGGCGGAGCCGCGCGCACGGCGTGACGGTCGTGCCTGAAGTGGCCGATATCCCGATGGCACCTGACGTGCCTTCGCGACCGTGGGCAAGGGTTCTGCGCGTGGGAAGGATACTCTGCGTGGCCAACCAGAAGGGCGGCGTCGGCAAGACGACGACCGCGTCGAACCTCGCCGCCGCCCTCGCCCGCGGGGGCCAGCGCACGCTGTTGGTCGACCTCGACCCGCAGTGCAACGCCACCACCGGCTTCGGCGCCCTGCCGGCGGCCGTGCATCCGCTGGTGCTGGAGACGCCGCTGGCCGAGGCCGTGGTGCCCACGGCCGTCACCGGGCTGTCGATCCGGCCGGGCAGCCGGGGAGTCCGGGACCTCGAGCGGATCGCCACCCAGGCCCGGGCCGGTGCCCGCACGCTCGAGGCCCATCTCGCCCACGGCCTGGCCGCCTGGGACTACTGCCTCATCGACTGCCCGCCCTCGGCCGGCGAGCTCACGCGCGCGGCCCTGGCCGGCAGCACCGAGGTGCTGATGCCGATCCAGTGCGAGTATTTCGCGCTGGAGGGGCTCACGCAGATGATCGAGGTCATCCGCGACGTGATGCAGGAGAAGGGGGGGCGGCTCTCCTTCAGTGGCATCGTGCTCACCATGCACGACGCGGCGCTCGACCTCACGACCGAGGTCGAGGCCGAGGTTCGCGACTTCTTCGGGGAGATCGTGTTCGAGACGGTCATCCCCCGCGACGTGGCCGTGGCCGAGGCGCCGAGCCACGCCCAGGCCGTCATCGACTACGCACCGCGCTCGCCGGGGGCGCGGGCCTACGTGGAACTCTGCATGGAGGTACGCGACTGTGAATAAGGAACGACGCCTGGGCCGTGGTCTGGAGGCCCTGCTGGGCAGGGCGGGCATGGATCCGATCGCCCCCGCACCCGCCGCCGCCCCGCCTGCCCTCGGCTCGGGCGCCGCGCGGCTCATCCTGCATGCGCCGGCCGAGGTCGAGCAGGCCGCCGCCGTGCTGCCGGCGAGCGACCTCGACATCGGCCGGGTCGACCCGCACCCCTGGCAGCCGCGGTCCGTGCTCGCCGACGCCGACCTCGCGGAACTCGCCGGCAGCCTGCGGGAGCACGGCCTCGTGCAGCCGATCGTGGTGCGGTCGCGGGGCGACCGCTACCAACTCATCGCCGGCCAGCGCCGGCTCGCGGCCGCGCGGAAGCTCGGCTGGGACCGGATTCCGGCCCGCGTGCTCGACGTCGACGACCGGCAGATGTCGGAGATCGCGATCGTCGAGAACCTGCAGCGTCGCGACCTCGACGCCCTGGAGAAGGCGGCGAGCTTCAAGCGGTATCTCGCCACCTGGAACTGCACGCAGGAGGAGCTGGCGAAGCGGCTCTCGATCGACCGCTCGCACGTGGCCAACCTGATCCGGCTCCTCGACCTGCCGGCGGCGGTACAGGAGAAGCTCCGGGCCGGGTCGCTCTCCATGGGCCATGCCCGCGCGCTCCTGCCGCTGGGCGACGAGGCGGAGCAGGTGCGGCTGGCCGGCCGCGTGGCGGCGGAGGGGCTCTCGGTGCGGGCCGTCGAGGCGGAGGTACAGGAGATCATCCGCCGCGAGGAGGCGGTCGACACCGACGAGTCCGTGGCCGACCCGGGCGGCGGTGCCGCGGGCACGTCGTCAGGCGCGGACGCCCCGGCGGCGAAGCGGAAGCCCGGCCGGCCGGCCACGCGGCGGTCGAGCCAGGTGGCGGCCGTCGAGGGTCAGCTGCGGCGGGCGCTGGGCGTGAAGGTGGTGGTGCACGCCAACGGCAAGGGCGCCGGGCGGATCGTGATCCCGTTCGGCGACCTCGACGAGTTCCAGCGGCTCCTCGACCACATCACCGACTCGGGATCGCGGGCGGCCGCCTGACGAACGATCGGCGGTGCCCGGCGGCCGCGGCTGCCCGGTTGCGGGTACACTCGCGGCCCACGGGGCGTAGCGCAGTCTGGCTAGCGCGCTTGGTTTGGGACCAAGAGGTCGAGAGTTCGAATCTCTCCGCCCCGATTCGCGATCGGCGTGTCACCGGCCGGGAGCGGACCGTCGACGAGACGCCGACTGGTCGGGCCTCGGCGTTCCCGACCGCCGCGGCGCGTAAGCCGCCCCGGCAAACAAGCGGCCGCGGCCAGGCCGGCGAGGATCATGGTGGATGGTTCGGGCACGGGAATGGCGCGCACCTGCATCGCGTTGATCAGCGGCAGATTCACCGGGACATTCGTTCCCGCGAGCGTGAACGTCTGGGTCGTGGCATCGGCCGTGAACCTGCCGACCACGAACTGCCCGAGGCCACCGACGAGATCCGTGGTGTTGGCATCCAGCGTCACCTGATTCGTGGCGGCGAGCGTCGTCTGCTGGAGCGTGCCGACGCCCGGCGTGAAGAGGGAGGCGTTGCTGGTCCATACCTGGAGGAGATACTGCTGGCCGGTCGTGAGATCGCCGAGCGTGGCTGTGATCACATCGACGTTGCTGGCGAAGCCACCACTGGCGAGCAGCACGCGATACGCCGCACTCAGATTCACGAACGGCGCCGACGTTGAGCCGAGCCCGAGCGTCGCATCCAGTGTGCCCGGCGATTCCGTGAAGGTCACGCTGCCCACGGAGGCGGAGGTTCCGCCCGTGAGAAACTCGAACGAGTCGAACAAGACCCCGTTCACCGTGGTCGAGGGCACACCCTCCTCACCGATGGTGTAGGCGTAGGCCAGGCTTCCACTGACGATGACGTCCGTGTCGCTGGAAATCGTCCGCGGCGCGTCCCAGATGATCGGTGCGGCCGAGACCGAACCGAGCGCAGCGCACGACGCTGCGGCGAGGGCCACGAGAGCGCACCAGCGCCTGGCGCGGCGCAGACAGACTCGACGGTGATGACACGGCATGAGCAGTGACCTCTGCGGTGAGGGGTGGAAACTACAACTCCGCATTACGGGTATGCAAAGTGCGTGCCAAACCATCGCAGTCCCCTCGTGCGAGGTATTCGCCTGGAGTGGGGCGGGCGGTCTCAGGAGCTGAAAAAACAGTCAGATTCGCCGCGATCAGCCGTGCGATCGTCCCGGTCGGCATCGGCCCCCGCGATCCCGGGTCGCGGTCTCCGGGCTCACCGCGGCGGTGAGTGCTCTCACGATTGTGCGGGACTCCCGGGCGCGGGTGAACCGGGTGCCGCCTCACCCCTCCGCGGATCGGAAGCCCCGCGGCTTCCTCCCGCGGCTTCACGAGGAACCGCAGAGTCGCAGGCCCGCCCATACGGCGGCCAGCGCCGCCACGTTGGTGACGGCGACGTAGGCCAGCGCCGCCGTCGCGCGGCCGTGCGCGAGCATCTCGACCGACTGGAAGGCGAAGCTCGAGTAGGTCGTGAAGCCGCCGAACAGCCCCACGAGCAGGATCACCTCCTGCGGATTCGTGAGCAGGCCGCGCGTGCGGGCCAGCGCGTTGATCGCACCGAAGGCGAACGACCCGGCCACGTTCACCGCCAGCGTGCCCCAGGGAAAGGCGTGGCCCAGGAGTCGGTCGGCGAGCGACGTGCATCCCGCCCGCAGGAGCGTGCCGGCGGCGCCCGCGACGGCGAGCAGGATGACGTGGCCGATGTGGTGCATGCGGGGAATCCTACCCGCCGGCCGCCCGCCGCGTGATCGCCGGCACCGTCAGCGCCGGCCTCGCGCCGCGTCAGTCGTTCCGCGGCCGCGACTTGTCGGCGAAGAACCGCCACACCCGCTCGGCGCCGTGGAACGAGGTGATCGGGGCGGCGCCCATCCACTGTGGCGGGGAGCCGGGCCAGCCGTGCCCGCCGGCGGCATCCACCACGAATTCGGTCACCGCTCCGCCGGCGCCGGCGGCGTGCGTCGTCGTGGTGACCGTGCCGTCGACGACGGCATCTCCCTCCGGCTCCGAACGGTTGGCGTGTACCCAGAAGGCGACGACGTCCCGCACGGGCTTGAAGGGAGCGGATTGCGCCCGGCGCACGAGCGCATTGCCGCTCATGCCGCCCGCGAGCGGCACCTCCCTGTCCTTGGCGCCGTTGATGATCAGCACCGGCAGCGGCACCTCGGGCACGGTGTCGAACGAGACCATCGTCGCCACCACCGGCGCGATGGCCGCGAGCCGTCGGGGCCGGGCGACGCCGTAGGCGAAGGTCATCATCCCGCCATTGGAGGCACCCGTCATGAAGATCCGCTCCGGATCCGCGCCGTGGTCGCGGATGACGGTGTCGATGACGGCGTCGAGGTAGGCGACGTCGTCGGAGTCGCGCACCTGGCGGCGGAGCAGGAACCCCGTATTCCAGCCGTGCATGCCGGCGCGGAACTCGGTGCCCTCGCCGTAGACGACCATGAATCCGTGCTCGCTGGCGACGGCGTCGAAGCCCGAGCCGCGTCGCATGCGGTCGGCGCTGCCCATGCCGCCATGCAGCGCGATCACCGCAGGCCGCCGCGGACCGTCGGCGGCCGGGTTGACGACCACGGCCCGGCGGTCGCGGTCCTGGATCCGCAGGCGGATCTCGGCGTCGGGCTGTGCCGCGTCGTTCGCGTGCTCGGCGTCGGCAATGAAGGCGGCGCGATGAAACGCCCAGTTGTCGGCGCCGAGCGCCTCGAGCACGCCGTCGGGATCGTGGCCCACGCCGGGCAGCACGGTCCAGGCGTGGGGGATCCCGAGGGCGTCGAGGTGCTCGTGGAAGTCGCGGTTGTTGGCCAGCGTCTCGTCGTCCGCCCCGACCACGAGCCTCACCCGCGTGTCGGCCGCGATCGCCTTGGCAGTGCGCTCGGCGAGCGCCCGCGGGCTGACGTCGTAGAAATGCGCCGCGTCGCCGCCGTACACGCGGCCGAGCACCTCCTCGGCCCGCCGCCGCCCGGCCCGCGGCGCGTCGCGCAGGAGATCCGACTGCAGCGGCCCCGCGCCCACGATCGACACGGCGCCGAACACGTCCGGAAACTTGAAGCCCAGCCGGGCCGCCCCGTAGCCCCCCATGCTGAAGCCGTCGAGCATCCGCCCGGTGCGGGACGCGATCGTGCGGTGGGTGGCGTCCACGTGCGGCACGAGGTCCTCGACGATCATCGTCTCCACGGGCGTCGAGCCGTCGCGCCAGTCGACGTACATGCCCTCGACGAGGCCGTTGACGAACACCACGAGCAGCGGCGGCGCCTGGCCCGACTCGATGGCGGCATCGCCGTGCCGCGCGACCTGCGGAATGCCGCGCAGGCCGCCGCGGGAGCCGTGCAGCCAGTAGACGACGGGAAACCGCCGCTCCGGCTCGCGGTCGTAGGCGCGGGGCGCGTAGAGGTGGTAGCTGACGCGGGCCCCCGCGGCCGGGCTCTCGAAGACGTGGTGCGTGACTCCCGGTGCCTCGACGGCCGGCGTCACCCAGCGGCCGGAAGCCTCCGTGCCGGCCGCGCCCTGGCCGTCCGCGGCGGCCGCGACGAGGGATCCCGCGAGCGCGACCGCCAGCGCCGCGAGGCCGCGGAGGCCGAGTGCTTGTCCGCCAGGATCGTCTGGTCGCGGCATGGCGGTCGGCCTCGCGGTCATGACCCTTGAACGGCTCGCGGCACGACGGGTTTCGCGGGCCGGAACCGCTGGCCGGGAGCGGCCCGCGTAGAATCCCGCCCGGAGCCGGGCCGCCATGTCCATGCCAGCCTTCGCCGCCCCCGCGTTCTCGGCCCGGGGCCTGACGCGGATCTACCGCATGGGCGAGGTCGAGGTCGCGGCGCTGCGGGGCGTGGACCTCGACCTGGCCCGCGGGGAGTTCGTCGTCATCCTCGGGCCCTCGGGGAGCGGGAAGTCGACGCTCCTCAACATCCTCGGCGCCCTCGACGCGCCCACCGCGGGCAGTCTCGTCTTCCAGGATCACGACCTGACGACGGCCGACGACGCGGCCCGCACGGCCTACCGCCGCGACCACGTGGGCTTCGTGTTCCAGTTCTACAACCTGCTGCCCGCGCTGACGGCGATCGAGAACGTGGCGGTGGTGGCCGACATCGCCACGAGCCCCATGCCGCCGCGCGAGGCGCTCGGGCTCGTGGGCCTCGCCGACCGGGCCGACCACTTCCCGGCGCAGCTGTCGGGGGGCGCGCAGCAGCGGGTGGCGGTGGCCCGGGCGATCGTGAAGCGGCCGGAGGTGCTGCTCTGCGACGAGCCGACCGGCGCGCTCGACGTCCGCACCGGGATCGTGGTGCTCGAGGCGCTGGCGCGGGTGAGTGCCGAGCTCGGCTCGACCACGGTCGTGATCACCCACAACGCCGGCATCGCCGCCCTCGCCGACCGGGTGCTCTCGATGAGCGACGGGCGGATCGCGGGTGAACGGGTCAACGCCGCACGGGCGGCGCCCCGCGACCTCCGCTGGTGACCGGCCTCCGTCCCGAGGGCTGCATGACCACGCTCGACCGGAAGGTGCTCCGCGACGCCTGGCGGCTCAAGGCCCAGCTGGCGGCCGTGGCCGTGGTGATGGCCTGTGGCGTGGCGGTGCTCGTGATGGCCTGGAGCATGCTCGTGTCGCTCGACGCCACGCAGCGGGAATACGCCGCGGCGGCCCGGTTCGCCGACGTGTTCATCCATCTCAAACGGGCGCCGGAGATCGTGGCCCGGCGGCTGGCGGCCATTCCCGGCATCGAGCGGCTCGAGACCCGCGTCGTGGAGGACGTGACGCTCGACCTGGCCGCGACCGCCGGGGTCCGCGTGCCCGCCGTGGGCCGGCTCGTCTCGCTGCCCGACGAGGCGGACGCCGGCGACCGCTGGCTCAACCGGCTGTCGCTCCTGCGGGGCCGGCTCCCCGACCGCGGCGCGGCGGCGGAGGTGGTGGTGGGCGCGGGCTTCGCGTCGGCCCACGGCCTCGGCCCGGGCGATCACCTGTTCGCCGTGCTCAACGGCCGCCGCGCCCGGCTCGACGTGGTGGGCGTGGCCACATCGCCGGAGTACGTCTACACGATCGGCCCGGGCGGGCCGTTCCCCGACGACCGCTCGTTCGGCGTGTTCTGGATGGGCCGCCGCGGGCTGGCCGCCGCATTCGACATGGCCGACGCCTTCAACGACGTGGTCGCCACGGTCGCGCCCGGGGCGTCGGTCCGCGACGTCCGCCGCGCGCTCGACCGCGCGCTCGACCGCCACGGCGGCCTCGGGGCCTACGGCCGCGAGTTCCAGACGTCGCACCGCTACCTCACCAACGAGCTGCGGGAACTCCGCAACATGAGCCGCGCGGGGCCGCTCGTGTTCCTGGCGGTGACCGCGATCCTCATGCACCTCGTGATCTCGCGGCTGATCGGCACGCAGCGGGAGCAGATCGCCACGCTCGCGGCCTTCGGGCTCGCGCCGCGGGAGATCGGCTGGCACTACCTGAAGCTGGCCGGCGTGGTGCTCGCCTGCGGCGCGGCCCTCGGCCTGCCGCTGGGCTGGTGGCTGGGGGTGAACCTCACGGCGATGTACGCGAGGTTCTTCCGCTTCCCGGTGCTCGAATTCCACGTCGACCCGTGGGCGATCGGCGGATCGCTCGCGGTCGCGGCCGCGGCCGCGCTGGCCGGCGTGGTGCAGTCGGTGACCCGGGCGGTGCGCATCCGGCCGGCGGCGGCCATGCAGCCCGAGCCGCCGGCCGTTTACCGGCCCTCGCTGCCGGAGCGGCTCGGCCTGGCGCCGCTCCTGGCGCCGACCGCGCGGATGATGCTGCGGCACCTGGAACGGCGGCCGGTGGCGAGCATGCTCACCGTGCTCGGCATCGCGCTGGGAGCCGCGGTGATGGTGCTCGGCATGTTCGTGGGCGACGCGGTGCGGCACCTGGCCGACTTCCAGTTCACGGAGGTGCAGCGCTTCGACCGGTCGGTCACGCTCGTCGAGCCCGCCGGGTCCGACGTGGTGACGGCGCTCGCCCGGCTGCCGGGCGTGAGGGCCGCGGAGCCCTTCCGCGTGGTGCCGGCGACGCTGCGCTGCGGCCATCGCGAGCGCCGGCAGGAGATCATGGCGCTCGAGCCGGGCGGCGAGCTGCTCCGCATCCTCGACGACCGCGGGCGGCCCCACGAGCCGCGGCGCGACGGGCTCGTGGTGAGCGCGCGGCTCGCCGAGCTGCTCGGGGCGCGGCCGGGCGACACGCTCGAGGTGGAGGTGCTCGAGGGCCGGCGGCGGCGGGCCGCGGTCGTGGTCGCCGCGACGATCGACGACATGGTGGGCACGTCGGCCTGGCTCCACGCGGCCGCGCTGCCGGACCTGCTCGGCACGGGGTCGACCTGGTCGGGCGCCTTCCTGGCGATCGACCGATCGCAGGCCGCCGATCTCGACGCCCGGCTGGCCGACAGCCCGCGGGTGGCGGGCTTCGTGTCGCGCGAGCTGCAGCTGGCCACGTTTCGCGAGACGATCGCCCGCACGCTCCTGCGGATGCGCACGGTGAACACGCTGTTCGCCGTCGCCATCGCCTGCGGCGTGGTGGCCACGACCGCGAGGCAGAGCGTGATCGAGCGGTCGCGCGACCTGGCCAGCCTGCGGGTGCTCGGCTTCACGCGGCGGGAGGTGGCGGCGATCCTGCTGGGCGAGCAGGCGATCCTCACGCTCGCCGCCGTGCCGCTGGGCCTCG
>JBJTIV010000183.1:0-8457 GCA_046095145.1 Planctomycetaceae bacterium | reverse complement strand
GTGCCCGAACCGGCGACCTGGGCCATGCTCCCTGCCGGCATCGCCGCGTGCGGTGGCGGAGCATTCTTGAGGTCGCGATCCCGCCGGCGTCGCCGCGCGGCGTGACCTGTCGACAGCCGGTGCCGCCTGCGGCACCGCTTCCCCGGCGGCCGTGACTCGGGCGGACGGCACCGCGGTGCCTGTCCGCCCGTTCGCGTTCGGTGAACCATTCCTGCGCTCCACGGTGCTGACATGCGAGTCTGCGCGGCTCCGGGGGCCCGCGCCGGTCCGCCGGGCCGGGTGCTGGCGCGCCGGTCACCGATCCTGAGTCGGCTCGTGGCGGCCGTCGCCCTGCTCCTCGCGGCCCGGCCGGCGGAGGCCATCGTGGGGGGCGGCCCGCCCACGTTCTTCGCCGACGTCAACGACACGGTGGGGGCCACGCAGTTCTACGACCTCGGCTTCTTCGGCAGCCGGGCGGTCGTGACGAACATCGAGGCCGGCTCGATCTGGAACCTCCACGAGTCGCTCGCCGGACGCGTCTCGCAGTACATCGCCGACCCCGCGATCGTGGCCACGGGCCTGACCCAACTCGGCCAGTTCGACTTCCATGCCACGGCCGTCGGGCAGGCGATCGGGGGCCTGGGGTCGGGCTTCACGTACCAGGCCGGGATCGCCCCCCTGGCCCAGCTCTGGTCGGGGGCCATCGCCACGTCGTGGGTGGCGCCCGCCCAGTTCTCCACGGGCTTCACCATCACGTCGACAAGCTTCCTCTACCCCTACGTCGCGTCGATGCGGACCGGCATCGTCTCCGGCTCGACCACCGTCCGGACCAACGTGGTCAACAGCAGCTGGGGCTACGTCGACTCCGCCGGGAGCAGTTCCTCGACGATCGCGATCGACGCCCTCGCCCGGGAAAACAACGTGGTCGTGGTGATGTCCGCCGGCAACGACGGCCCGGCCGCCGACACCGTGCTCGGACCGGCGAGCGGCTACAACGGCATCGCCGTCGGTGCCACGACCACCGGCACCGCCACACCCTACTACGCGCAGGTCGCGTCGTTCTCCAGCCGCGGCCCGGGCGACTTCTACGACCCGGTGACGTTCGCGACTGTCCCCGCCGCGCGGGCGACGGTCGACATCGCGGCCCCCGGCGCCCAGCTCGCGCTGGCCGCCTACCTCGGCCACACCGGGGGCAATCTGGCCGGCACCAACGGCGACACGACGGCGACCGATCTTTACATTCTGGGCGCGGAGGGAACGAGCTTCTCCGCGCCGATCGTGGCCGGGGGAGCGGCGCTGCTGGTCGACGCGGCGAAGTTCGCCGCTCCCGCCGTGGCGAACACGGCCGAGATGCTCGACGCGCGGGTGATCAAGGCCGTGCTGATGACGAGCGCCAGGGCTCCGGCGGGCTGGAGCAACGGCCAGGCGGGCGTGGGCGGCGTGATCACGACGACGCAGCCGCTCGATCCCGCCACCGGCGCGGGCCTGCTCGATCTGGCTGGGGCCTACCGCGGCTACCTGGGCGATCCCGTCACGATCGGCGAGACCCTGATCGTGGGCCAGGGCACCACGCTCGGGATCGCCGGCTCGGGCGGCGGCGGCGGCCTCGAGCCCCGCGGCTGGGACCTGGGCGGCGTGCTGGGCCAGACGGCCGGCGGACCCGGCACGTCCAACACCTACGCGCTCGGCCAGCCCCTCTGGGCCGGGTTCAACCAGATCTCGGCCACGCTCACCTGGTTCGCAGACCGCACGCTGGGCACCACGCTCGCCTCCGCGGCCGACCGGGCGCTGGCCAACCTGACCCTGCAGCTCCTCCGCACCGACGCTCCGGGCGGCGAGAAGCTGATCGCGCAGTCGATCGCCCCCTACGGCTCGACCGAGTTCCTGCGGACCTACGTGCCCGAGAACGGCACCTACGCGCTGCGCGTGATCGGCCTCGATCCGGTCTACAACACGACCGGCGGCCCGCTCGTCACCGACTACGCCCTCGCCTGGGCCGTGGTGCCCGAACCCTCGACCTGGGCCCTGCTCGCCGCCGCCCCCGCGATCATTCTCCTCGTGCAGCGCCGACGGGCAGCGTGACCGGGCGATATCAGGCGGCACCGAATGGCGTCGATGCTTCGAGCTCCCGAGCCCAAGCCCAGCCGCACCGTCACCAGCGGGCCTCCAGCCCCATGCCCCCCAGATCGGCCACCGGCAGCGGCACCACCCTCACCTCCATGTTCGCGAACTGCATCTCCGTGGCGCTCACCGCCCGCGAGCTGGCCCAGGCCAGGTACCAGCCCAGGAACACCTGCGAGGGCTAGTGGGCGTTGTCGGTCATCCGCGAGAAGCCCACGAACGTGGAGCAGACGTAGAGCGTGCCCTTGAGCAGCGGGCTCTCCACCATGTCGGCGGCGGCGAGGAACGGGATCGCCCCCACGAAGGCATGGCCGCTGACGCCGTTGTTGTCGGCGAAGAACTGCCACTGGCTGCCGTCGCTCTCCGCCGGCCGTGACGCGCCCGTGGCCCACTGCAACACGTAGAGCGGCGGCGCCCCCACGACGAACATCCGCAGCGACCGCGAGCCCCACCCGCCGACCACGTCGCCGGCCGCGCGGCCCTCGAAGACGAGGCCGGTGAGGGCGGCGGCCCCGAAGATCGGCAGCGCGTAGCGGCCCTCGCCGATGTCCTTGCAGCCGGAGAAGAAGGTGCCGAGCTGCGTCGGCTGGACGCCCCGCATCCAGGCCCCCTGCATGGTGGTGTCGAAGCCCGTGTTGGCCATCAGGGCCCCGGCCCCGAACGCGGCCGAGAGGCAGACGAGCGGCTCGCAGGAGTAGAAGTTGCGGTAGTCCTCGAGCACCCGGTAGCCCGCGCGGGCCACCCGCGGAAACCGGCTGCCCGCCCACGGCGGCTCCTCGAGCCCGGGCGCGCCGAAGACGTCGCCGGGCAGGATGCCCCCCGGACCGCAGTCGGGCTCGGGTACTCCCGGCCCGCAGTCGGGCTCGCCGCGGGCCTCCTCGCGCCACGTCCACGACGCGGGGAACCCGCGGCGCAGCGGCCGCCGGGATCCGCGGCGGCCGAAGATGCCGCCACGCCCGCCCGCACCGCAGGTCGGGTCACCGCACCGATCGCAGACCGGCGTCGCAGCGAACGCGGGAGACACGGCGGCGGCGAGGTGGAGCGTCACATCGTCGGCCGCGGGCAGGGAGTTCCAGGCGGCGAGCGCGACGTCCCCGCCTCCTCCGAGTGATTCGGTCTCGATCTGGCTGTCGCGCCAGGCGCCGTGCGGCGCCGGAAGGAACTGCACGACGAGCCGCTGCCGCCGCGGCGGCCGGTCGCCCGAGGCTTCATCGGCCGGCTCGACCCACGCCGACTCGAGCACGCCCGCGCCGGGCTGGTCGCCGCGGAAGTCGGGCTCGACGACCCGCGCCACCGGCCAATCGTCGGCCACGGTGGCCACGGTCCGCCGCCACACGTGGGCGCGGTCGGCGGCGGGCACGAACACGCCGCCGACATCCCCGGCATCGGCGGCCGCCGCGCCGCCGGCCAGCGCGGCCAGACAGACCCAGGGGGCGACGCGCAGGCGGCTGCCGGCGCGGCTGGCGGAGGTGCGCGGGGGCGGAATCATGGGGGGTGCGCGACTGTCCCACCCGGCGAAACGCTTGACAAGCCGGCTTTGTCGGGCGATCACCGCGCACGCGGCGGCGGCGGCCCGCGGCGCGGCAAGCCGGGCGACCTGGGGGACGGACCGCGCGGCCGTCAGCCGCCGCCGGCCGTGTCGCCCGCCGTCGGTGCGGCCGAATCCACGTACACCTCCACCTGCTGCCCCACGAACAGCGGTGGCAGCCCGGTGGGGTCGAGCACGTAGATCACCTGGAGCACCCGCGTGTCGACCCGCTCGGTCGTGTCGCCCGTGAGCGACTTCTTGGGCACCACGAACGGCTCGATGCGGACGAACTCCAGCGGATAGCGCTGCTGGAGGTTGCCGCGCGGCACCGCCACGGCCGGCGCACCCGGGCGGAACCGCGGGATGTCGAACTCGTCGACGTCGACCCGCACGTGGAGCCGCTCGATGTCGCCGAGGATCACGAGGGGCTGCCCCGCCGGCGCCCCCACGAACTCCCCGGGCCGGACGTCGACCTTGAGCACACGGCCGGCCACGAGGGCCCGCACCACGAGCCGGTCGATCTCCACCTCCATCCTGTCGACGTCGGCCCGGGCCCGCGACACGGCCGCGGCGGCCACGTCGCGGTCGTACTGCCAGGCCCCGGCCTCGAGCAGGTCGAGGTCGGCCTGGGCCCGGTCGAGCGCGGCCTGGGCCGCGGCGGCGGCCTCGCGCCTGGCGATCAACTCCTGCTCGGTCGTCACCTTGCGGGCGAAGGTCTCCTCGGCCCGCGCGAGCGCATCGCGCTCCCGCACCACCGCGGCCCGCTTCTCGGCGACGACGGCCGCCTGCACCGGTATCTTCTCCTGCCGCGGCTCGGCCTCGAGCCGGACCAGTTCGCTCTTCGCCTGCGACTCGGCCGCCCGCTTCACCGCCAACTCCCCCCGCAGCTCCCGGTCGTCGAGCCGGAACAGCGGGTCGCCGGGCTTGACCTGGTCGTCCACCCTGACGCACACCTCCACGACCACGCCGGCCGTCGGCGAGCCCACGGCGATGTTCTCGGTGCGGGCCTCGACCATGCCCGCGGCGGCGAGCGCGTCGCCGAAGGGATTGCGGGCCGGCGCGATCGGCGGCGGCGGCTGGGCGGTGACCGGCCGCGTGACCCGCACGTACCAGGCCGCGAAGCCGAGCAGTGCGAGGGCCGTCGCCGGCAGCAGGTACTGCACGACCGCGTCGCCGGCGGTGCGGCGCCGCGTCATCCGGCGGCTCCCGGACGGGGCCGGAGCGGCGGACGCGTCGCTGGGCGTGGTGACCATGCGGGCCATGGTACGCCGCGGCCCCGCCGCCAGCCACTCGCCCTACCCCTCCGACCGGGTGCTCCGGTGCAGTCCGGTCTCGACCGAGTCGATGCGGCCGTCCTCCATCGACGCGATGCGGTCGGCGAAGGAGTAGACGCGGGCGTCGTGCGTCACCACGATCACGGCGCGGCCCGGCTGCACGGCGATCCGCTGGATGAGCTCCATCGTGATCCGGCCGTTCTCGGCGTCGAGGGCGCTGGTGGGCTCGTCGCACACCAGCAGCCGCGGCTCGTGCACCAGCGCCCGCGCGATGGCCACGCGCTGCTGCTGCCCGCCGGAGAGCTCGCTGGGCAGGTTCGCGAGCCGGTCACCGAGGCCGAGCCGGTCGAGCACCTCCGCGGCGACCGCGACCGCATCGGCCCGCCGCCGGCCGGCGATGAGCAGCGGCACGGCGGCGTTCTCCACCGCCGTGAGGGCCGGGAGGAGGTTGTACTGCTGGAACACGAAGCCCACGTTCTCGCGCCGGAAGCGCACGATCCGGCCACGGCCCAGGGCCGCGAGATCCCGGCCGAGCACGACGACCTCGCCCGAGGTGGGCGCGAGCGTGCCGGCCACGATCGAGACGAGCGTCGTCTTCCCGCAGCCGCTGGGGCCCACGAGCATCAGCATCTCGCCGTAGGCCACGTCGAGATCCACGCCGCGGAGGGCGCGCGTGAGGGCGCCGTCGGAGCCGAAGTCCTTGGTCACGCCGCGGCAGCGGACGGCCAGCCCCGCGAGGTCGGGCGGTGCGGGATGCATGCGTCACTCACCCCCGGAACACGATGGCGGGATCGACCACGAGCACCTTGCGGATCGACACCAGGCTCGCCACCAGCACGATCACGAACACCGCGGCGGCCGTGATCGCCAGCACCTGCCAGGGCATGAAGAAGGAGAGCCTGGTGAAGTGGCGCGAGGCGAAGCCGAACAGCGCGGCCAGGCCCACGCCCGTGCCGTAGCCCACGACGCCCACCTGCAGGGCCTGCCCCAGCACCATCACGAGGATCATCCAGTTGCTCGTGCCCATGGCCTTGAGGGCCCCGAACTGGCGGATGTTCTCCACGGTGAACAGGTAGAAGGTCTGCCCGGCGATGGCGGTGCCCACGAGAAAGCCGAGCAGCACGGTGATCCCGAAGTTCACCGGGATGCCGGTCTTCGCCATGTAGTAGCGGAGCGTCTTCCAGATGAACTGCTCGCGGGTCAGGGCCTGGAGTCCGGTGCGGGCGGCGATCCGCCGGCAGGCCTCCTCGGCCGTCACGCCCGTCTCGGGCTCGGCGAGCACGAACGACAGCACCTTCCGTTCCGGCGGCGCGAACTGCACGGCCTGGCTGTAGCGGGTGTAGCAGATCGGGAAGCTCTGGAAGGTGCGGCTGGCCCGCGTGATCCCCACGACGACGGCCCGCCGGTCGTTCATCTCGAACACCCGCCCGAGGCGGAAGGGCTCGCCGGGCCAGACCCGCCTATAGCCCGCGTCGTCGAGGATCACGGCGTCGGGCTTCCGCAGGTCGCCGATCGAGCCGAGCAGGATGTGCTCCGGGGCGCCCACGAGCGTGGCGTCGTCGAGGCCCAGCAGGATCATCTGCTCGTAGGTGCCCTCCTGGAGCCGCGCGCGGCCCAGGCCCTTGTAGAAGCGGACCGCCCAGGCCACGCCCGGCACGCTCTTGACGCGGAACAGTTCCGTGTCGGCCAGCGGCTTGATGTCGTCCACGAACTGCACGTGCCTGTCCATGACCCAGATGTCGGGGCCCTCCACGTCGCGGATCTGGCTCACCGTCAGCGACATGAGGCCGCAGAAGATCGACGCCTGCTGGGCGATGAGCAGGGCCGCGAACACGACGCCGAACACGATCCCCAGGTATTTCGCGCGGTTGCCCACGAGCATCTTCCAGGCGATCCAGAGCACGGCGGCCTCCGCTTCCTCAGGTCGACATCCGGGCGGCGGCCCACGCGTGGAGCATGGCGAGCTGCCGCGAGAAGTCCTGGTCGGCCACGCCGAGCGGGCTCTTGAAGAAGCACGCCAGCCACCCGAGCAGGCCGCGCTCGCCCGCGCGGTGGGCCCGCTCCACGAGCCGAACCAGGTCGAGCACGAGCGGCGCCGCCAGGATCGAGTCGCAGCCCTGCCAGGTGAACTGCAGCGTCATGGGCGTGCCCAGGAAGCCGCGGAAGTGGACGTGGTCCCAGGCGGTCTTCCAGTCGCCGAGGCTCTCGATGTATTCGATCGACACGTGCGTCTGGGGCGCGTAGCCGAGGATGCTCGAGAGCTGATGGTCCTTGCTCCGCACCTTCGCCGCCTTGTTCCGCGGGTCGTCGAGCACCCGGCCGTCCATGTTGCCGAAGATGTTGTGGCCCACCCAGCTCATGACCTCGAGATTGCGGGCCGCGAACATCGGCGCCAGCACGCTCTTGAGCAGCGTCTCGCCGGTCTTGCCGTCGTTGCCGGCGTGGGCGATGCCGCGGTCGAGGGCCAGCCGCTGCAGGGCCGCGGCCGCGGCCCCCGTCGAGGCCGTGAAGTTCACGTAGGAGGCCCCGGCCCCCGCGGCGGCGAGAAAATAGAGGCTGCTCGCGGGCAGCGGGCACTCGGCCGCGTCGTCCAAGAGCGGGTCGATCTCGGCGAACTCCGCGGGGATCGGCCGGGACGGCGGCGGCTCGGTCGAGGCCACGTTGACGACCACCACGTGCGCGAGCCGCTCGGCCGCCGCGAAGGCCTCGATGTCGCGCCGCAGGCGGTCCACGGCCTGCCGCGGCGTCTCGACGACCACGGCGCCCGGCAGGTCGGCGAGCCCGCCGATCCGCTCGCCGGCGGCCACGACCGTGCCGGGCCGCAGCCGCGGCTCCACCTCCGCGAACAGCGGTGCGGCGGCCTCGAGCAGTTCCGGCGCGATCGCCCGGCTCTCCGCCCACATCCGCCGCGCCTCGGCGGCGAGCGATCCCGCGCGGATGTCGTGGCCGCCCACGACGATGGCGGAGAAGTCCACGAGCCCCAGCCGGTCGAACGGCGGCCGCGCCGTGACCAGGCCCACCGTGGGGACGGCGCCGCTGCGCAGGCCCGCCAGGCCCGTGAGCAGCGTCGTGGCCACGCCCCCCTTCGCGCCGACGAGCCACAGTCCAACGCGGCTGGAGGCCATCTGGGAATCAGTCTCGAGTGGACCAAAAAGCACGCCGCGGTGGTCACGACTCGCACCATCTTATCCGGCCGCTTCACGACTCACAGACGCTCGCGGGAGGAGGGGTTGCCCGTGCCATCGAGCCGGCGTTGCTGGCCAGCGCAGGCATGGATGCCGGAGCGCAGGCAGCTCCGAGTGAGTGAAGCCCAGGATGGGCGCAGCGAACGTCCGGCGACGGGGCACGGTCGACCCCGACCCACGAGTGCGACCGCCGGTCTTGCGTGGGCCGGTCGTACGGGCGGCTTATACTGTTCGGCCTCGCACGCATCGAGTCCTTGCCATGCCCCGGCGTCGCCGCAATCCGTTCTACGCCCTGCTCGGGATCGCCGGCTTCGCCTTCACGGTCACGGCGACGAGCTACTGCCTGTCGGTGCTCCGCGGCGTGGGGCCC
>JBJTIV010000182.1:0-2369 GCA_046095145.1 Planctomycetaceae bacterium | reverse complement strand
CTCGGGAAACGCGATGCCGCGGCCCGTGGTCAGGAACTCGATGAGCATGCGGTGCTGCCGGGCCCGCTCCACCGGGTGCTCGACCGTCGTGCAGGCGCCCTCGTCGGCCCAGCGGGGCACGGGCCGCCGGACGTGGCGGGCGACGCTCGTGTGGGTGCCGGCCGCCCTCGTGCCGGTGGCCCGGTCGGCCTGGTGGGGAGGGCTCGTCGGCCTCGCATGGGCGCTGCGGCCGGCCTGGCCGGGGCGGCTGCGCTGGCCGCCGCGCCGCGCGGCGGCCGCGGCCTGCGTGGCCGCCATCCTCGCGACCACGCCGGCCGCGGCCGGCGAGTCCGACGTGCGCGTGTTCGTGACCTCCGGCTCCGGTGGCGACATCGCGCTCGTGCCCGAACCCCTGTTCCGCGCGCTGGCCTCGTTCGCCACCCCCGAGGCGGCGGCCATCCGGCTGCTCGCCACCCGCATCGCGGCGCAGCCGGATGCGGCCGCGCCGTGGCGACTGTCGATCGACGTCGATGCCGACGCGGGCGGCACGGTCGAACTCGACGCGGGGCCGGAGGCGCGATGGCTGCCCCCGCCGGTCGTTCCGGGCGCGGCGGTCGTCGCGCGGGTCGCCGGCCGCCGGGCACGGCTCTCCGCCGAGACCGCCGGCCGGCACACGCTCGCCCTCGCCGTGCTGCCCGCGGTCGAGCGGCGCGGCCCCGTCGAGACGACCACGCTGTGGATTCCCGTCGCTCCCGCGTCGACGCTGCGGCTCGCGGCCGCCGAGCCGGCCGCCGGTGCGGTCGCGTGCGAGCGGGCGGCGGCCGGCGCACCCTTCGTGCCGGCCGCGCTCGCGCCCAGCGGCGGCGACGCCACCTTCGACGTGTCCGCGGCGGACCGGGTGCGGCTCGTGCGGCCCGTCGATCCGCGTGACCGGCTGGCGACGGCGGCACGCGCCGCCGCCACGGTCGACACGCTGTCCTGGGACGGCGGCGGCTGCCATCTGGAAGCCGCCTTCGACATCGATGCGGAGTCCGAATGGCTGCGGTCGTTCGTGGTGCGCGTCGACCCGCGGCTGGAGGACCTGGCCGCCGTGCCCGACGACGGCGTCGCGCCTCGGCTCGAGCCGCTCGGCGGCGGCCGCGTGCGGGTGGAGTTGCCGGAGGCTCTGCGGGGCCGTGTGCGGGTGCGGCTGGCCGCACGGCTGCCGCTCGCCGATCCCGTGGGCGTGTTCGACGTCCCGGCCATCTGGCTGGAGGGCCTGCCCGCCGAGCAGCGGACGATGCAGCTGACGGCGGCGGCCGATCTCGAGGCCACGCTCGATCCACCGCCGGTGGCCGGCGCCGCGGCGGCCGACCTCGTGGGCCGCCCCGCGACGCGGGTCATCGTCCGGCGCCGCCCGGCCCAGCTCCGCGGCGCACAGACGCTCGCCGTGTCGTTCACGCCGTCCGGCGCGCGGCTGCTGCTCGAGGCGCAACTCGACGCGACGTCCGTGGCGCTGACGCAGATCCCGCTCGACGTGCCCGTGGCCAGCGCGATCGACCGTGTCGCGCTCCTGTCCGACGATCCCGCGGAGCCGGGCGCGCGCCCGCCGGTCGACGTGGCATGGACGCGCAGCGCGCCCGACCGCGTGCTCGTGGTCGTGCAACGGCCGCAGCCGGGTCGCTTCCGCCTCGAGGTGGAGGCGCGGCTGGCGCGGCGGCCGGCGCCGCGCGGGCGGCTGCCGCTGGTCCGCGCCCGGCTCGGGGCCGCGGTGCCACTGCTGGTGACCGCCGCCGCCGCGCCGCCGCTGACGATCACGCTCGAGTCGGCCGCGGCCAGCGGCCGTCCGCACAGCGTCGAGGTCGCCGATGATGCCGCCGGACCGGAGTATGCGCTGTCCGTGGACGAGGAGTCTGCCGCCGCTCCCGCCGCACCGCCGGCCGGCGGCGCAGCCGCGGTCGCGGCCGGAGTGGAGTGGGCCGAGGTGCACGCGGCATTCGACGGCCGCGGCCGCGTGCACGGTCTGGCGCGGTTCGACGTGGCGTCGGCAACGCCGCTGGTGCGGCTGCGGCTGCCGCCGGGCATGCGGCTGTTCGACGTGCTCGTGGACGGCAGGGTGGTCGCCGCCGAGCCGCGGGCGGTCGACGCGTGGGACGTGCCGCTCGGGGCGGCGGCGTGGCCGCGCACCATCCTCGCCGTGTTCGCGGGCGACGCGGGCCGGGCGCTGGCCGACGGCCGGCCGCTGGCGCTGGAGCCGCCCGCGCTCGAGGGCCTGCCCGCGGCCGCGGTGATGTGGCGGCTGCGGCCGCCGGCGGGCTCTGCGCTCAAGGTCGCGCCGCCCGCGCGTCCGCTCGAGATTTCGGCGCGCGAGGCCGCCCGCGCCGCGGCCGGCGCGCGAATCGCGACGGCCT
>JBJTIV010000181.1:0-18065 GCA_046095145.1 Planctomycetaceae bacterium | reverse complement strand
GCCGGCGACCGCCTCCTCGCGGGCCGCGAGCCCGCGCACCGCCTCGGCGAGCGCCTCGGCCGCCGCGGTCCAGCGGGCCTCGCGCCGCGCGGCCGCTTCGTCGTGGGCCCGGGCGAGGGATTCGCCCCAGCGGGCCACGCTGTCCTCGAGCGCCGCGTCGAGCGCGGCGCGGAGCGTGCCGGCCGCGTCGCCGAGGGCCTGCGTGAGGCCGGCGCCGGCCGTCCGCTCGAGCGACCGCCAGGCCTCCTCCTGCGCCTCGAGCAGCCGGGCCGATCCGCGGCTCAGCGTGTCGCCGAGACGGGCGATCGCCAGCGTCGTGCCGGCGTCTCCCGAGAGCGACTGGAACCGGCCGGCCAGCGCGCGCCAGGCCGCCTCGTCGACGGCCGCCAGCAGCCGCTGCTCGGCGCGGTCGAGCGCGAACTGGAGGAACATCAGGATCATCGACAGCGCCAGCGCCGTGGCGGTCGTGTCGAACGCGGTGCCGAGGCCGGCCACCACGCCGGAGATGTTGTCGAGCTGCGTGGGCGAGAGGCTGGCGATGGCGACCGTGATGCCGATTACGGTGCCGAGGAAGCCCAGGATCGGGATCGCCCAGACCACGAACTTCACGAGCCCGTGGCCGTCGGCCGCCCGCGAGGCGTCGAGGTCCGAGAGGTACTTGAGGTGATCCTCGAGGCCGTCGGCCGAGCCGGTCCGGCCCACGAAGTCGAGCCCGCCGCGCAGCCGGCGCGGCAGCCAGCCGGCCGAGGTCTCGGCGTCGGGAAGCGCCGCGGCCAAGTCTGCCGCCGCCGCCGCGTCCTGTCCCCCGTCGGGAATCGGGGGCAGCGTCACGCCACCGAGCCCGCGGCGCTGCGCCACGACGTCGGCGGTCTTCAGCGCGATCGACGCCAGGCCGATGCCGAACAGCAGCACCTCGACGTACTCCACCCAGTGACCGGCGAGGTAGCGCACCACCGTGGCGTCGGTGACGACGCCGCCGTGGATGAGGGCGAAGAAGCAGAAGGCCGCGGCCGACCCCCAGAGGATCGGCGAGCGCAGGAGCCTGGCGCTCCAGTCGTTGATGAACGGCACCGGTTCCACCTCCGAAAGTCGACGCGGCGGGCCGCCCGACGGCGCCCATACAACCCGTTTCATCGGTACCGTCCGCACGAACGGTTGAGTCCAAAGCCCGGCTGCCGGCCGCGATGGCGGCGACTGGGCAAGCCGCAGAGGCCGGCGAAGGTGCCGGTGGCCGGTGGTTCCCGCGACCGTTTTCACCCTGGTGTTTCCCCCTTGTGGCGGCGGTGCCGCGGGCGCTACGGTCCCGGGCGTCTGGCGGTCGCGATCCGCCCCTCCTGGCCCCGGGGTCGACATCCATGCGCCGATGCCTCGCGTCACCCCTGCGGCGGGCCGCCGCGGCGTTCGCGCTCGTGCTGGGGCTCGCGGCGGTGGCCGCCAGCCAGGCGCCCGCACCGCGGCTGCCGCCCGCGGGCGGGGCCGGCACGGGTGGCCTGTGGATCTCCGATGCGCCGCTCGACGACGGCCGCCGGCTGCTCGTGATCGTCGATTCCGCCACGCGGCACGCGGCCGTCTACCACCTCGACACCGCCTCGGGCGGACTGACGTTGGCCAGCGCCCGGGACCTGACGTGGGACCTGTCCATCGACGAGTTCAACGCGCAGGAGCCGCGGCCGGCCGCCCTGCGGAAGATGCTGCAGTCCGCCCCTCCCCAGGCCCCCTGACGCCGCGGCCGCCCGTGCGGGCGGTGCGGAATGCGCCGGCCGCGGCGACTGGCCGTAGAATGAGGGTGGTCGGAAGGACGAAGAATCGTCGGGGAGTCGGTCCGTCCGCCGACCCAACGCGGGGATCGGGGCGCGCAGTCATGGCGGGCAAATTCGTGTCCATCGAGGAGGCCGCACGGCTCCTCGGCGCCAGCGTCGACGAGATCAACCGGCTCGTCGATCGCAAAAAGCTGTTTCCCATGCGGGACGGCGCCACGCTCAAGTTCAAGGCCGACGACATCGACCGGCTCGCCGCCTCGCTCGGCGACGAGAGCTCGCTGGCCGAGACGCTGTCGCTCGACGGCAATCTTCCGACGCCCGGCGACGACCTGGCCCTCGGCGACGTGATCGAGATCGGCGACGCGCCCGCGGGCGGTTCCGTGGTCGCCGGCTCCCAGACGGCGATCCGCGGCGGCAGCGCGATCGGCAGCGCGATCGGCGCGGCGGGCGACGCGTCGGGGCTCGTGCTCGGCGACGATGACGACTACGACAGCGTCGACCTGTCGCTGGAGTCGATCGTGGGCGCCTCCTCGCCGTCGCTGCCGCGGCCGACGGGCGCGTCCGGTCCGCTGGCCGGCTCCGCGCTCGGCAGCGACGCGCTGTCGCTCGACCTGTCCACCCACGCCGTGGGCGGTGGCTCGGGCATCCCGCCGGGATCGCAGGCGACCGGCTCGCTCGCCGGCCTGTCGGCCCCGCCGGGCTCCGGCTTCGCCGCGCCGGCCGACAGCGGCCTGTCGCTGGAGGAGGGCGGCCTCGCCACGTCGGGCATCGACCTAGACGTCGGCCCCGACGCGGCGACGCCGGCCGAGGTCTCGGACATCGGCGGTTCGCTCGCCGGCGACGCGTTCGAACTGGGAGGCGACACGGGCGACGAGGAGAGCGCGTCGGTCGTGATCGCCACCGAGGATTCGGGTGACTCGAGCTTCTTCACCACGGCGGCCGAGGATTCGGCGTCGATTCCCTTCGGCGATTCCAGCGGGCTCGACAGCTCGGCGGCGATCCTCGGCGACGCGCTCCAGGAGCCCATCGTCGAGATGGGCTTCAGCGTCTGGCAGATCGCGGGCCTCGTGAGCTGCGCGCTGCTCCTGCTCGTCGGCGGCTTCATCATGTACGACCTGGCGTGGACGATCCGCTCGCCGCAGGGCACGCCGGTCACCGCGCCGTTGCTCAACGCCCTGAGCAACACCTTCGGCTGGAGCCGCTAGCCGCGGGTGTCGCCTCGCGGCCGGCTGCTAGAATGCGGGGGAGCGAGCCGTCGGTCGGCCGCCCCCGCCTCCGGAGCCGCGTGCCGTGAGCCATCGGCTGGACCTTCCGGCCACGTCGGCCGCGCCCGCCGCCGCCCTGTGCGCCGCCCTCCTGGCCGCGGGTTGCCGCCCGCCGGGCGAGGTGCGGCCGGGTGACATCCGCACCTACTCCGTCGCCCGCACCGCGGCGCCGGTCGTGGCACCGGTCGTGGCGCCGGCGGCCGCCGCGCCGCGGGCGCCGGCCGTCCGCTACGAGGTGCCCGCGGGCTGGTCCGACCGCGGCGCCGCCGGCATGCGGCTGGCCACGCTGGCGATCGGCGACCCGGCCGACGGCCGGGACGTCACGGTCATCCGCGCGGCGGGCACGCTCCGCGGGAACGTGGACCGCTGGCAGGGCCAGCTCGACGCGGCGTCGGCCGCCGAGGACCGTGCCGCCGCCGTGGACCGGGCCCTCGCCGCGGCCGAGACCGTCGTCGTCGACGGCACGCCGGCGACCATCGTCGCCTTGTTCGACGCGGCCGCCGCGGCGGAGCCCGACGCGGCGGGCGAGGCCATCCTCGCGGCCATGATCCCGGTCGACGACGCGTCGGCCCTGTTCGTGAAGTTCAAGGGCGACGCCGCCGTGGCCCGTCGCGAGCGCGACGCGTTCGTCCGCTTCGTGTCGTCCTTGCGGTGGAAGTAGCCCTGCGGGCCAGGATCCAGTCGATGGCCACCGGCACGTTTCCCGTCACCCGACCCCTCGCCGCCAGCACGGCCACGGTGCCGTTCACGCCGTGGGGGCTGCTGCGCGCCGCGGGCTCGCTGAAGATCACGGTCGTGATGGTCCTCGCAGCCACGTTCCTGCTGTTCGTGGGCACCCTCGCGCAGGACGAGAAGAACCTGCCCGAGGTGAAGGCCGAGTACTTCAACTCGTGGATCGCGCGGGTGCCGCTGGCCGACTTCTTTCCCGTCACCGTCTTCGGCCCGTCGCGGCTCACCGGCTGGTTCCCGTTCCCGGGCGGGGCCACGATCGGGCTGGTGCTGCTCGTGAACCTCGTGGCGGCGAAGGCCACGCGGTTCCACGGCGCGGCCCGCGGGCCGCGGCTGCTGTGGGGCACGCTGCTGGCGCTGCTCGGCGGCCTGATCACCCTCGGCGTCGTCCTCACGGGGCACCGCGCCGACGGGCTGCAGGGCCGGCCCCCGGTCGACTACGACACCGTGTGGCGGCTCGTGCAGGGCTGCGGATTCCTGCTGGCCGGCGGCCTCGCGGCGGCCGCGGTCCGCGCGCGGCACCGCCTCGTCGCCCTCGTGCTCTGGACCGCTGCCGCGGCGGTCGGCATGCCGACCGTGCTCTCGGTCGTCGGCGGCGCGACCTGGCGGATGAACGAGCCGGGGCTGCGAATCATGTGGCAGCTCCTGCAGTCGAGCGGCGCGGCGCTCGTCGCGCTGGCCGGGCTCGTGATGGTCTTCGGGCAGCGCGGCGGCAACGTGCTGATCCATGCGGCCGTGGGCCTGCTCATGCTCGGCCAGTTCGTGTTCGGCGACCGGCAGATCGAGGAGCGGATGGCGCTGGTGGAGGGGCAGACGACCAACGTGGCCTTCCGCACCGACGAGACCGAACTGGCCGTGATCGACCCGACGGGGCCGGAAGACCGGGTGACGGCGCTCTCCGGCCGGCTGCTCGCAGCCCGCGCGCGGGCCGAGGCGATCGACGTCGAGGGCCTGCCGTTCGACGTGGCCATCGTGGACTACCTGCCGAATTCCACGCTCGTGGCCGTGGGGCCGGCGGCGCCGAACCCGGCCACGCGCGGCCTCGGCACGCGCTGGCTGGCGCAGCCCCGGCCGCCGGCGGGCGGCGCCACGTCGCAGACCAACATCGCCTCGGCCTACGTGCGGCTCACGGAGCGGGCCACCGGCCGGGATCTGGGCACGTGGCTGGTGTCGCAGTTCCTCAACGACCAGGCGCAGGTGTTCGCCGGCGGCGGGGCGGACGAGTGCGACACGGTCGAGGTCGCGGGCACGCCCTGGCGGCTCCAGCTCCGCTGGCGCCGGGAATACAAGCCCTTCACGCTGACCCTCGACGACGTCCGGCGCATCGACTACTCGGCCAGCGAGACGCCCCGCGACTACTCGTCGTACGTGACGTTCACCGACCCGCGGACGGGCGCACGGCAGGAGCGGCGGATCTGGATGAACAACCCGGTGCGCTACCGGGGCGAGACCTTCTACCAGAGCAGCTACTCGACCGTGGACCTCGGCGGCGCGGCCGCCGCCGAGATGACCGGCCTGCAGGTGGTGGAGAACGCCGGCTGGCTGATCCCCTACGTGGCCTGCGTGCTGGCGTTCTGGGGGATGCTCGCCCACTTCGGCGGCACGTTCGTCCGGTTCGCCGGGCGGCTCGAGCGCGAGGAGGAGGCCGCCGTCGGCCGGTCGCGGCCGACGCGGGCCGGACGGTAGCGCGGCCCCGCTCGGGTGGCGGGGGCCCGCGGCGACTGGGTGTGGCCGGCGCTGGCCGTCGGCCTCGTGGCGGCAAGCGTGGCGGCGCGGGCGGTGCCCCGGCGGCCCGATCCCGCGGCGGCCGACTGGGCGACGGCCGCCGCGCTGCCCGTGATGGACGACGGTCGCGTCAAGCCGCTCGACACCGTCGCCCGCAACCTGCTGCAGCTGCTCGGCAACCGCTCGAGCGTGCGGCTGCCGGAGGGCGCGGCGGCCGGCGGTGCGCCGGCCGGCGCCGTGCCCGCGGCGCGGTGGCTGCTGGCGCTCATGGCCGACCGGGAGTGGGTCGCATCGACGCCCGTGTTTCGCATCGACGCCGACGAGGTGAAGGATCTCTTCGACCTGCCGCGCCGCAAGGGCCACCGCTACTCGGCCGCGGAGCTCGAGCCCGGCCGCGAGGCGCTCGACCGCGCGATCGCGGAGATCCGTGACGTGCCCGTGGAGCAGCGGTCGTTCGCGCAGAAGAAGTACGTGGAGATCGAGCAGAAGCTGGCGGCCTACGACCTCGTGCGGCTGGCCTACCGCACGCCCGACCTGCCCCGGCCCACCGGGGACGGGGAGGAGGCCCGACGCGACTTCGTCGAGCAGGTCCGCCGGCTCATGCAGGGCGCGCGGCTGATCGACGAGCGGCATCCGCCGGCCGCGATCCCGCCGCTCGCCGCGGCCGACGCCGAGACCGCCGGCCCCGCGGACCGCTGGCAGGCGCTCCAGCCCGCGGCGGTGGCGGCCGTCGTGTCCCGGCTCGTGGATGGCCGCGAGGGCCGGCCTCCCTACCGCCTCAACCCGGCGCTGCTGCCGTTCACCGCGCTGCGGGCGAGCGTCGACGGCGGCGCGGCCGACTTCAATCGGGCGCTGGCGGACTACCGCTCCGCGATCGCGGACCTGCCGGCGGTGCGCGCCGCCGCGGGCGGGGCCGCCTACGAGTCCTGGCTCAACGCCTTCGACCCCACGGGCCTGGCGAAGTGGCTCTACCTGGCCGCGGTCGTGCTCTGCTTCGCGAGCTTCCTCGCCTGGCACGGCCCGCTGAATCGGTTCGTCACGTGGATGCTCGTGGCCACGCTGGCGCTGCACACCTTCGCGGTCGTGTCGCGGATCTGGCTCACCGGCCGGCCGCCGGTCGTGAACCTCTACTCGTCGGCCGTGTTCATCGGCTGGGCCTGCGTGCTCGCCGGCCTCCTGCTCGAGGGGCTGTTTCGCATGGGGATCGGCAACCTGGTGGCCGCGACCAGCGGCTTCCTCACGCTCATGGTGGCCTACGGCCTCGACACGGGCGACACCATGCACGTGCTCCAGGCGGTGCTCGACACGCAGTTCTGGCTGTCGACCCACGTGGTCACGGTCACGCTCGGCTACGGCGCCACGTTCCTGGCCGGATTGCTCGGCACCTGCGCGATCGCCCACCTGGCCTGGGCCGGCCGGGGCGGCCTGACCGCGGCCGGCGAGCGGGTGCAGGACCGGCTGTTCCGCATGACCTACGGCGTGATCTGCTTCGCGCTGTTCTTCAGCTTCATCGGCACGGTGCTGGGGGGCCTGTGGGCGGACGACTCGTGGGGCCGGTTCTGGGGCTGGGACCCGAAGGAGAACGGGGCGCTGATGATCGTGCTCTGGAACGCCGCCGTGCTGCACGCCCGCTGGGACCGCTGGATCGGCCGCCGCGGCCTGGCCCTGTTCGCGATCGGCGGCAACATCATCACGGCGTGGAGCTGGTTCGGCACCAACCAGCTCGGCATCGGCCTGCACAGCTACGGCTTCACCTCGGGCGTGCTCCTGCTCCTGGCCGGATACGTCGCCAGCCAGCTCGCGCTGGTGGCCGCGGGCTGGCTCCTCACCCGGCCGGCGGCGGCGTCGGCCTGACGGAAGCACGGCCGCCACGCGCCGGCGGCATGGCGGCGGGCGGCGACCGCGGCCGCCGTGAGCTCGACCTCGACCGCGCCGGAGCCGCCGGTGAGCAGCACCTCGGCGTGCCCCGCGGCGGCGGCGTAGGCGGCCCGGACCTGCGGCCACGACGGCCCTCCGGCCCCGCTCACCACCACGCACGCGGGCCGCGTGGCCGCGGCGATGTCGGCCGGCAGGCTCGTGCGGCTCCCGTGGTGCGGGGCGACGAGCACGTCGCACGAGCCCGGGCCGGCGCGGACGAGCCGGCAGAGCGCCTCGCCCTCGAGGTCACCCGTGAGCAGCAGTCGTCGACCCGCGGCCTCGACGGCGAGCACGAGGCTCGACTCGTTGTCGGGCGTGCCGAGGGGCGTGGGGCCGGGCGGCGGTTGCAACGCCCGCACGCGGCAGAGCGGATCGAGGGCGAAGGCGTCGCCCGCATCCATCCCCAGCACCGGGATGCCCCGGGCCCGCAGCCGCACGAGCAGATCGGCCACCGCCGGCGCGGCCGCCGTGAGGAACGCCCGCGGCACCACGACCGTCCCCACCCGGAACCGGTCCAGCAGCTCCGGCAGCGCGTTGAAGTGGTCGGTGTCGGCGTGGGAGATCACGACGGTGTCGACGCGCCACGCGCCCGCGCTCCACAGCACGCCGGCCAGGGACCGCCGCGCGGCGGCCGGCGCGCCCAGTCGGCCCGCGTCGTAGAGCAGGCAGCGGCCGGTGGGCGAGCGGACCACGATCCCGCAGCCGTGGCCCACGTCGGCGACGATGGCCCGCAGGCCGTGCGGCCCCCCTCCGGCCAGCCGCGCGGCGCCCGCGGCGACCAAGCCGACGGCGCACCACGCCGCGGCCAGGGCCGCCCATGTGCGGCCGCGCGCGAGCACCCCGGGCGAGAGCCCGACGAGCGCCAGCGCGAGCGCCGCATACCAGCCCATCACCCACCACTCGGCCGGCCCCGGAACCCAGGCGTGGCCGCCCGGCACGGCGGCCCCCCGCGCCACGAGCCAGCCGATGGCGGCGAGCGCCGCATCGCAGCCGGCGCCGCACCAGCCGGCCGCCAGATGCGAGACGGGGGCGACGAGCAGGCAGAGGAACCCCGCGGCCATGGCCCCCGCCACCAGCGGCGCGATGAGCACGTTGAGCACGAGCCCCACGGGGCTCACCACGTGGAACCGCGCCGCCACCAGCGGCGCCGTCGCCGCCCACACGGCCGCCCCGCCCACGAACAGCACCCATGCCTGCCAGCCGCGGCACCGCAGCCAGCGCTCGGCGGGGCCGCGGCTGCGGTCGATGAGCCGCTCGATCGGATCGGAGGGCACCGTGGCCCGCGGCAGCGCCGCCGCCACGCCGACGAGCACCGCCGTCGACAGGAACGAGAGCTGCGCACCCGCGCTGAACACCTCGGCCGGCCGCCAGACGAGCACCACGATCGCCGCGAGCGCCAGCGCGTTGAGGGCCGCCGACCGCCGACCGCTCGCCGCCGCCAGGCACGTCAGCCAGACGAGCAGCGTGGCCCGCACGACGGGCGTCTCCGCCCCCACGAGCACCATGTAGGCCCCGGTGGCGGCCGCCACCAGCGCGAGCGCGAGGCCGCGCGGCACCGCCACCAGGCGAGATGCCGCGAACAGCGCCGCGGCCACGAGTCCCACGTGCAGGCCGGAGATCGAGAGCACGTGGACGGTGCCGGTGACCAGGAACTCATCGGACTCCTCGCGGGGCAGCGACTCCCGCGCCCCGAGCAGGAGCGCGGCGGCGAGGCCGGCGCGCGGCGGCGAGAGATGCGCCTCGAGCGCCGCCACGCCCGCCCTGCGCAGGCGGTCGAGCGCCGCGGCGGGTGACCAGGCGTGCGGCCGGGCCAGCACCCGGATGCAGTCCGCGGAGTCGACCCGCACGATCGACAGCGTGCGCTGCGACCGCGACCGCACCGCGAAGTCGAACTCGCCCGGATTGACGGCCGGCGCCGGCCGCAGCCCGCGGCCGATCACCCGCAGCCGCGTTCCCGCAAGGACGTCGGGGGGCGGC
Organism: Planctomycetaceae bacterium; assembly: GCA_046095145.1. Lineage (GTDB taxonomy): Bacteria > Planctomycetota > Planctomycetia > Pirellulales > UBA1268 > QWPN01. The sequence goes on along the minus strand of JBJTIV010000181.1, from coordinate 8,692 downwards.
CCGCCGACGACCACCGCCGCCCGCCCCGACGCGGGCTTCCAGCGGCCGCCCACGCGCACGCCCTCCACCGCCAGGATGCACTCGCTCGACGGGCCGACCGCCGCGGCCCGGACGGCGTCGCCCGACGGCGGCGGCAGCGCGCGGAAGGACTCGGCCACGGTGCCGCGGATCACGATCGGCACCGGCGCTCGGCCGAGTCGCCAGGCCAGGTCGGCGGCGGGGAAGAGGTCAAACTGCGCGGCGGCCCAGGCCGCCGCCGTGCAGCCCACCGCGGCGGCCAGCGCCGTCGCGGCCACCGTGGTCCGCCCGGCGCGGATCGCCAGCCACCAGGCGACCAGCGCCGTGCCGCCGCCGCACCACCACGCGGCGGCGGAGATTCCCGTCGTCGCGATCCCCGGGCCAAGACCGCGGGCCGCCGCGCAGCCGCCGGCGAGGCACGCCGCCACGACGACGAGCGGCCGGCTCGGCCAGGGCTCGCTCCGCAGGAGCGGCCGCAGCCACCTCGAAGCCCGCGCGATGGCGGGCGGGATGCTGGCCACCATCTCGCGCACGGTCCCACCGCCGATGTCGGGCTCGCGGCCGCGACACGTGCGGTCCGCCACCTCATGAGACGGGCGCGGCCCGCGGCGGGGGCACATGCCGCGCGTCCGGCGGGCCGCTCAGCCGCCGGCGACGAGGGCGGTCCAGAGCCGCTCGCGGGCGTCGAGCGCCCCGCCGGCCGCGGCGCGGGCCTCGAGCCAACGCGTCGCGTCGCTGCCGCACAGGGCGTCGATGAGCTCGAGCATCATGGGGCCGTGCTCGTCGCCATCCAGTTCCACGTGGCGCTCGAGATACTCCGCGAACAGGCCGCAGTGCGACTCGCGGCCGACCGCGGCGAGCGTGGCGGTGAACATGTCCGGGATCGCCTGCTCGCGGCCGATCCCGAAGGCGGCGGCGATCTCCCAGGGCCGGCCGCGGTCGATCACCTCGAACGTCGACTCCATGAAGGCACGCGCCGCCTCCGGCACGCCGGCGGCGGCCGCCGCCCGCCGGACCACGCTCGCGAGCCCGCCCGGCGCGACCCCGTTCGGGAGGGCGTCGAGGAACCGCCGCACGACGTCGGTCGACGCCCCGGCGTCGTCCATGGCCGCCAGGTAGAGTTCGAAATGGGCGGCGGTCCGGCCGTCCGGCAGGCGGTCGCTCTCCTCCGCGAGCACGATCTCGTTGACGAGCCTGCGGACCCGCGCGTCGCCGACCGGTCGCCACGGCAGGCCGCTGCCGGTCGTGAGGAACTGCAGCGACTTCAGCAGCGACATGAAGTCCCACACGCAGTAGACGTGGGCCTCCATGAATCGCACGAGACTCGAGCGGTCGCGGAGCGAGTCCCACACGCGATGCCGGGCGAGCGCGGCGATCCGCGGAGCGGCGGCCTCCATGAGTTCCGCGGCGCGGACGGACGGGGCGGCGACGGTGGACATCGGACGGCTCCTCGGCGCGGGGGGTGCGGCGGGACGCACGTCGGCCCGCCGCCGCATGGTAGGCGTCCGGCGGCGCGCGGTCAGGTCAGGGCGCCCGCCGGCGGGCCTGCACGATCCGCGGCAGGCCGGCGAGGTCCTTGAGCGTGGGCTGCGGCTCGAGGCCCGGCCGGGCGGCGAGCGCGTCCGCGGCGGCTTCCGCGACGGCCGGGCCGATCTCCACGATCAGCCAGCCGCCGGGGGCCAGCCGCTCCTCGGCGGCGGCCGCCAGCCGCGCCACGACCTCCACGCCCGTGGGGCCGGCCACCAGCGCCCCGCGCGGCTCGTGGTCGCGGACGTCGACGGGCAGCGACGCATGTTCGTCCTCGCGCACGTAGGGCGGATTGCTCACGATCACGTCCCACGGGCCCGCGACCCTGGGATCGGCCAGCAGGTCGCAGGCCACGAAGGCGATCCGGTCGGCCACGCCGTGACGCACGGCATTCCCGTGCGCCACGTCGAGTGCCGCGGCGGACACGTCGGTGGCCGCCAGGCTCGCCCCCGGCAGGTGCACCGCCAGCGCCACCGCGATCGCGCCCGATCCCGTGCCCACGTCCACGATCCGCGGCGTCGCCACCGACCGGCACAGGTCGATCGCGCGGACGACGAGCCCCTCGGTCTCCGGCCGTGGCACGAGCACGTCGCGCGTGACGGCGAAGGGCAGCGAGAAGAACTCCCGGTGGCCGACGAGGTAGGCCACGGGCTCGCCCGCGCCGCGGCGCTTCACGAGCGCGCGAAAGGCCGCCCGCTGGGCATCCGGCACGACGTCGCCGAAGGCGGTGTAGAGCGCGATCCGCGGGCAGCCACGGACATGCGCGAGCAGCACCTCGGCGTCGAGCCGCGGCGACTCGGCGCCGCGGGCCGCGAGCCAGTCGGTCGTCCAGCCGAGCAGGCGGCCGACGGTCCACGTCTCCGGTCCGGCCGCGTCCTGCTCGCCAGCATGCGTCATCGGCGGGTCGGTCTCGTCAGGGTGCGAGCTGGCCCGCGGGCCGGCTCGAGCGTTCCATCTCGCTCTTGCGGGCCTGCCGGGCGTGCTCCTCGATCGCGTCGAGCACCAGCCCGAGGCGGCCGGCCATCACCTGGTCGAGCGTGAAGCTCTCGTTGATGCGGTGGTCGGTGACCCGGTTCTGCGGAAAGTTGTAGGTGCGGATCCGCTGGCTGCGGTCACCGGAGCCGACGAGCGTCTTCCGCTCGGCCGACCGCTTGGCGTGCTCGATCTGCCGCTCGTGCTCGTAGAGCCGGGTCTTGAGCACGCGGAGCGCCTTGGCGAGGTTCTTGTGCTGGCTCTTCTCGTCCTGGCACTGCACGACGAGGCCGGTGGCCAGGTGCGTGAGCCGCACGGCCGAGGCGGTCTTGTTGACGTGCTGGCCGCCCGGACCGCTGGCGCAGAACACGTCCTTGCGGTAGGAGTCGGGGGGCAGGGAGACCTCCACGTCCTCGGGCTCGGGCAGCACGGCCACGGTCGCGGCGGAGGTGTGGATGCGGCCCTTCTGCTCCGTGTCGGGCACCCGCTGCACGCGGTGGCCGCCGCTCTCGTGCCGCAGCCGGCGGAAGACCGCGTCGCCGGTCACGCCCAGCACGATCTCCTTGAAGCCGCCCAACTCGGTGGGACTGGCGTCGAGCACCTCGAACTCCCAGCCCCGTTCCGCGCCGTGGCGGCGGTACATGTCGTAGAGATCGCCGACGAACAACGCCGCCTCGTCGCCGCCGGTGCCGGCGCGGATCTCCACGATGCACCGCGCGCGATCGGCGTCGTCGTCGTCCGAGCAGGCCTCGACGAGCTCGTCCCACTCGCGCTCGCGGCGGCGCTCGAGGTCGGGCAGCTCGGCCGCGGCCAGGCCGCGCAGCTCCTGGTCGGCGCCGGCGGCCATTTCGCGGAGCTCCGCAAGCTGCCGCTCGAGGGCCACGAGACCGCGGTACTTCAGGGCCAGCCGCGCGAGCGTGCCGTGTTCCCGGGCCGTGGCCGAGAGCCGGGCGGGGTCGGCGAGCACGGCCGGATCGACCAGGGCCCGCTCCAACGCCTCGAACCGCGCGAGTTTCTCATCCAGCTGGTCGCGCATGGCTCACCCGATCCCGCCGCCGGGGCCGGGTCCGACCGTCAGGCGCCGGTGCCCTCGGACGCCGCGGCGGGCTTCTTCTTGAGGCTCGCGTAGCCGGCACCGGCGAACTTCGACTTGAACTTCTCGATCCGGCCGGCGGTGTCGACGAACTTCAGCTTCCCGGTGAAGAACGGATGGCAGACGTTGCAGATGTCGACCTTGATCTCGGGCACGGTGCTGCGGGTCGAGAACGTGTTGCCGCAGCCGCAGCGGACGACCGTGTGGCCGTAGCGGGGATGGATGTCGTCTTTCATGGCGTGGCGGCGGCTCTGGAGCCGCTCGAGACGGAGGGAGTTCGACCGAGCCGGGCAAGAATACAGGCTGCCTCCCGCCGAGGCAACGCGGCCCGCGCGGCGGCCGCTTTTTGCGGTTCATGGCGCGGCTTCCGCCGGTCGCCGCTCCAGTCGCGCGGCCTCCAGGCGGCTGCCGAAGCGTTGCGGCGATTCATCGGCGCGGAGTACGGCGGCCGCCTCGGCGTCGCGGCCCAGGGCCGCATAGGCCACGCCGAGGTTCTGCCGGGCCGCGTCGGCCCACCGGCTGTCGGGCGCGGCCTCGAGCGTCATGCGTTGCAGATAGTCGATCGCCGCATCGTAGGCACCCTCGCCAAGCACCAGCACGCCGAGCCAGTAGGCCGCATCCTCCTTCATCTGGCCGAGCAGCCTCCGCGCCGCATCGGCCTCCGGCGGCGGCAGGGTCGAGAGCGCCTCGGCGACGACGTCGCGCGGGGGCCGGGCCGCGAGATAGGCGGCCTTCGCGCCCTCGAGATCGCCGCGGAACTCGCGGACCCGCGCGGCGAACAACGGCCGGACGAGCCCCCGGTCGGCGGACGGCCGCCCGGGCACGCCGGCGGCGAGCGGGGCCAGATCGCGTTGCAGCGACTCGGCGAGCCGCCGGGGATCGCTCCGCCGCTGTGCGAGCGTGGTCCAGGGAAACTCCCAGAGCCGCACGTCCGCGGCTCCCTCCCCCGGGAGTGCCGCGGCCACCGCGCCGCCGACGCGTGAGGCGTCGACCGACAGCCGCAGGTCGCGGAGCCCGCGGACCACGGGCGCGAGCGCCGCCACGCGCCTCGACAGGCTCCAGGGGTCCGCCACCACCAGCACCGAGAGGTCCGTCAGGTCGGCGGCCTGCACGGGATACGGCCGCTCGGGCAGCGAGAGGGCGGCGAGGATCGCCGGATCCGCGGCGGCCTGCCGCACCGTCGCGACGCCCCGGCCGCCCGGTCCGGGCACGGGCATGCCATAGGTCGGTTCGAAGAGGCAGGCCTCCCCGTCGCAGACCACCGCGGGCAGCCACGGCCGCGGCGCGCCCGAGGGATCCGCGGTGGCGACGAGTGCGCCGGGCAAGCCGGCGTGATGCACGAGGGAGAGGAACACCCACGCCCGCTGGGCGGGGCTCGCGCGGCCCGCCAGCAGGATCTCCCCGGGCAGCCACCAGCGCTTCGCGTCCGTGTCGGCGGTCGCCACCATCGGCGGGTCGGCCACCGGCGCCAACGACCGCACGGTCCAGCGGAACAGGTTCGTGGCCACGTCGACGTCGGTCACCGCGTCGCCCCGCGCCGCCTTGGCGACGTCGGCCAGCCAGCGCTGATCGCGGAGCCAGACCACGTCGCCGGGAAAGCTGAAGGACTCGGCGGCGAGGTCGGGTGCGCCGCCGGCCGCGCGGAGTTCGGCGGGCAGGGTGGACAGGAGCGGGTCGGCCCGCCATCCCGTCGGGTCGGGCCGCGCGGCCCGCTGCCACTGCGACAGGCGGTCGAACACCAGCTCCATGCCGCGCGCCTCGTCGAAGTCGTCGATCCGGTCGAGGACGCCGAAGCCGCCCAGCAGCAGCTTGTCGGCCGACTCCCGGGGCGCCGCCGCGACGGCCGCCGTGGCCGGCGGGACGTCCGACGCCACCGGCCGACAGGCCGTCGTCGCCGCGATCAGCGCCGCGAGCCACGCCGTCGCGCGCCTCATGACGACTCCCCGGCCAGCCGCGCCTCGTGGATCCGCAGCACCCGCGCGAGCACGCCGTGCAGGTCGGCCAGCGGCACCATATTGGAGCCGTCGCTCGGGCTCGAGTCGGGATCGGGGTGGGTCTCGAAGAACACGCCGTCGATGCCGACGGCCGCGGCGGCTCGGGCCAGCGGCTCGACGAGCGCGCGGTCGCCGCCGGTCGCGCCGCCGAGGCTGGCGGGCTGCTGCACCGAGTGGGTGGCGTCGAAGATCACGGGCACGCCCATGGCCCGCATGGCCGGCAGCCCGGCGAAGTCGTTGACCAGCCGGCCGTAGCCGAAGAAGGTGCCCCGCTCGCAGAGCAGCACGTCGCGGCAGCCGCCGGCCAGCAGTTTCGCCACGGCGTGCTTCATGTCGCCCGGCGCCACGAACTGGCCCTTCTTCACGTTCACGGCCCGGCCGGTGGCCGCCGCCGCCAGCAACAGGTCGGTCTGCCGGCAGAGGAAGGCCGGGATCTGCAGGAGGTCGCACACCTCACCCGCGCTCGCCGCCTGCTCCGGGAGGTGGACGTCGGTCGTCACCGGCAGGCCGACCGTGGCCCGCACCCGCGCGAGCACGGCGAGGCCCTCGTCGAGGCCCGGACCACGGAAGGAGCCGCCGCTGGTGCGGTTGGCCTTGTCGTAGGAGGCCTTGAACACGACCTGCACGCCCAGGTCGGCCTGGAGCCGCGCGAGGTGATCGGCGATCCGCAGGCACAGGTCCTCGGTCTCGATCACGCAGGGCCCGGCGATCACGAGCAGGGGCTGACCGGGGCCGCAGCGATGCTGGCCGACCAGCGCGGGCAGTCGGGGGTTCACGCAAGTCCTCGCCTGATGCCGTGCCGTCCACTCCGCCGACCTGGCGCGGGGCCGACCGAACGCGGGATCATACCGGTGAGCCCCGGTCTCGGGCACTCGGCGTCCGGCGTTGCACAATGCGGCGCAGCGACGCAGAACACAGCGATTCCCGGCCGCGTCGGGACCTCGATTCGCGGCGCCGCTCCCGCGCCACGGCGCTCGAACGACCCAGAAAAACAGCGGCCGTCGTCCGCTCTGCCCACCCTGGACTCGGAATTCTCCCTGCGCGGCACGCCATGTGCCGCCTTCCCGTGGCATCCGGGCAGCGATGTCCGGACCGACACCGCTTCAACGCGGGGTCTCCGACTTCGGGTCGATCGTGCGTCGCTCATGCCCCTGACACGCACGGTCACAAGGCAGGATGCTCCTGCCGAGTCGGAGACCCCGCTTTTTTCGTGCAGCCGGCCGGCCGCCGGGCCGGCGGCCCCCCGGGGGCCGGCGCCCGCGAAAAATCCCGCACCTTGACGATGGCCCGGTTTCTGCGCTAGTTTTGCGGGGTTCGCAGCTGATCTGGCCCGGATCCCGGCCCGCCGATCCGCCGCGCCAGCGTAGCTTCAATTGGCAGAGCACCGCATTCGTAATGCGGGGGTTGCGGGTTCGACTCCCGCCGCTGGCTGTGTTTTCCGGCCCGAGCATCGTCCGCCGTCCGCGAGGTCACGCCTTCTATGGTTGCCACCACCGCCCCCGACATCCGCGACCTGATCCTGGGCAACGGCCCCTTCGGTCCGGCCGAGGTCCGCCGGCTCGTGGAGGCGCTCGGCCGCCACGCGACGACGCACCGCGCCCTGCGGGCCGCCGTCCGCGACCTCGAAGCCCAGGCGGAACGCTCGCCGGCGGCGTCGGTGAAACTCGGCGTCTGCCAGCGGCTCCTCGGGCGGGCGCGGGAGGCGCTCGACACGCTGAAGTCGGGGGACGGCGGAGCCCTCGCGCTGTTCCACCAGGGACTCGCGCATGCCGACCTCGCCGTGCATGACCGCGCCGTCGAGGCGTTCGCGGCGGCCCGCAAGGCGGGCTACGACGCGGCGGCCTGCGTGGCCGCGGCGGCGGAGTCGCTGCGGGCCTCCGGCCGCGCGGCGGAGGCCCGGCGGGAACTCGAGGCCCTCGCGGCCGAGGGGGCCACGTCGGCCGACTACTGGCACGCCCGCGGCGCCGCCCTGGCGGACTCCGGAGCCCCGCTGGACGACGCGGTCGCGGCCTACGAGAAGGCCCTCGCGATCGACGCGGGCCATCCGGGGGCCCTCTTTGCACTGGGAGTGATCCACGACCGGCTGGGCAACGACGAGGAGGCGCGGGCCTGCTACGAGAAGTCGTTGGACCGCTACCCGCCCACGGTCGGCAGCCTGCTGAACCTGGGCATCATGTTCGAGGACCGCGACGACTTCGCCCGGGCCCAGCAGTGCTACCGCCGGATCCTCGAGGCGGTCCCCGACCACCCGCGGGCCCGGCTCTTCCTCCGCGACTCGACCGCGGCGGGAGATCTCCAACTCGGCGAGCAGGAGATGCGGCAGCGCGAACGTCTCGACCAGGTGCTGGCGCTGCCCGTGAGCAACTTCGAGCTCTCCGTCCGCAGCCGCAACTGCCTGCAGAAGATGGGCATCCACACGCTGGGCGACCTGGCCCGCACGACCGAGGAGGAGATCCTCGCGAGCAAGAACTTCGGCGAGACGAGCCTCGTCGAGATCAAGGACATGCTGGCCTCCAAGGGCCTGAGCCTCGGGCAGCTCGCCACGGCCCCCGCCCCCACCGAGGTGTTCGAGCCGGGGATCGGCGAGGAGCCGTCGGCCGACGAGCAGGAGATCCACGGCCTGCCCATCAGCGAACTGAATCTGTCGGTGCGGGCCCGCAAGTGCACCACCAAGCTCGGCATCTCGACCATCGGCGACCTCGTCCGGCGGACGGCCGAGGATCTGCTGGCGTGCAAGAATTTCGGCGTCAAGAGCCACAATGAGGTGCGTGAAAAGCTGTCGGAGCGAGGGCTTCGGCTCCGGGGTGAATGAACCCCGAAAGCGGCTGAAAACCGACAAAAATCGGTCGTTTTTTCTCGCATCACCCGTCGAAAAAAGTTGCTTTCACCGTCGTCCGAGGATACCGTGGAATGGTGTCCTGAGGATCGAGCGACCCCGGCGAGTTCGGTGCATGACAACGGCCAGCCTTCGCGACAAGCCCGTGCGGGATCTCGCCCGTCTTGCCAAGAGGCAGGGCGTGGCCGGATGGCACGCGATGCGGAAAGACGAACTCATCAGGGCGCTCGTCCGCAAGGCGCGGTCGGGTAA
>JBJTIV010000180.1:0-7585 GCA_046095145.1 Planctomycetaceae bacterium | reverse complement strand
GGGCCGCCCTCGTCGAGCTGGGCCAGCAGCAGCCCCAGCCGCCAGGCGAGGTCGAGGAACCCGCGCACGGCCTCCAGCTCCGCGGGGTCGATGGCCGCCGAGTTGACGGCATGGCGGATCGTGCCCGAGGTGAGGAAGTCGACGAGCAGGCCCACGCCCTCGACCGCCACCTGCGACTGCGCCTCCTCGGTGCTCGCGCCGAGGTGGGGCGTGACGAGCACGTTGGGCATGCCGAACAGCGGGCTGTCGGTGCACGGCTCGGTCTCGAACACGTCGAGCGCCACGCCGCCGATCACGCCCCGCTCGAGCCCCGCCACGAGGGCCTGCTCGTCGTAGATGCCGCCGCGGGCGCAGTTGACGAGGCGGACGCCGGGCTTGAGCAGCTCGAGCTCCGCCATGCCCACGAGGTGCCGCGTCTCGTCGGTCAGCGGCGTGTGGACCGTGAGGTAGTCGACGCGGGGCAAGAGGGCCGTGACGCTGTCGACCAGCTCGATGCCCAGCTCGAGCGCCCGCTCGGGCGAGAGGAACGGGTCGAAGCCGGCCACCTGCATGTCGAAGGCCCGGGCCCGCTTGGCCACCGCCTGGCCGATCCGGCCGAGGCCCACGATGCCCAGGGTCTTGCCCGCCACCTGCGCGCCCATGAACTTGTTGCGGTCCCAGTGGTGCGCCTTGAGGCTGGCGTCGGCCGCGGCGACGTTTCGCGACAGCGCCAGGATCAGCGCGAAGGCGTGCTCGGCGGTGCTCGTGGTGTTGCCGGCGGGCGTGTTCATGACCACGATGCCCTGCCGCGTGGCCGCCTCCTTGTCGATGTTGTCGGTGCCCACGCCGGCCCGCACGATCGCCTTGAGCCGGGTGTTGCCGGCCAGCGCCGCCGCGGTGATCTTCACGCCGCTGCGGCAGATCGCCCCGTCGTGGGCGGCGAGGGCCGCGCGGAGCGCGTCGCCCGAGAGGCCGGTGCGCACCTCGTGGGTGATGCCCGCCCGCGCCGCCGCGTCGAGCATGGCGAGACCGTCGGCGCTCAGCGTGTCGAGGACGATGATCGAGGGCATGGCTCTCCCTGTCCGTGGACCCGGCGCGGTCAGCCGCCGCGCGACCGCTGGAATTCCAGCATCCAGTCGCGGAGGGCCTCGACGCCGGCCGTCGGCATCGCGTTGTAGATGCTCGCCCGGATGCCGCCGACCGAGCGGTGGCCCTTGAGGTCGACGAGGCCCCGGGCCTTCGCGCCGGCGAGGAACGCCTGTTCCGCGGCCTCGTCGGGCAGGCGGAACGTGACGTTCATGTCGGAGCGGCAGTCGGGCCGGGCGTGGCCGGCGTAGAAGCCGCCCGAGGCGTCGAGCACCTCGTAGAGCCGCCGCGCCTTCGCGGCGTTGTGGCGGGCCATGCCGGACAGGCCGCCCATCGAGTCGCGGAGCCAGCGGCACACGAGCCCCAGCACGTAGACGGCGAACGTGGGGGGCGTGTTGGGACGCGAGCCGTTCTTGACGAAGGTGCGGTAGTCGAGCATCGTCGGCAGGTCGTCGCGCGACCGCTCGAGCAGGTCCTTGCGGACGATCACGACCGTCACCCCCGCGATGCCGGCGTTCTTCTGGGCGCAGGCGTAGACGAGGCCGTACTTCGCCACGTCGATCGGCCGTGACAGGAAGTCGCTGGAAGCGTCGCAGACCAGCGGCGTGGATCCCACGTCGGGCTCGCGCTTCCACTGCACGCCCTGGATCGTCTCGTTGCTCGTGACGTGGACGTAGGCCGGCGCCTCCGAGAGGCGGATCTCGCCGGGCTCCGGCAGGCGGTCGTGCTTCGTGGCCGATCCGTCCCAGGCGACGTGCACCCGGCCCTCGCGGCGGGCCTCCTTGATCGCCGTCGCACCCCAGGTGCCCGTGAGGATGTAGTCGGCCGCGCCGGACTGCCCGCGGAGCAGGTTCATAGGCACCATGGAGAACTGCAGGCTCGCGCCCCCCTGCACGAGCACGATCTCGTGCGTGTCGCCGATCCCGAGCAGCCCGCGCAGGCCGGAGAGCGTGTCGTCGAGGATGCGGTCGAAGGCCGGGCTGCGGTGGCTGATCTCGAGGATCGAACTGCCCACGCCCGGCAGGGCCACGAGGTCGGCCTGCGCCTCCTCGAGCACCTCCTGGGGCAGCACGGCGGGACCCGGCGAGAAATTGAACACCCGCTCGGTCGTCGCCGTCGCCACGCTGCGGCCCTCCACGGTGGTCTCCACGGGGCTCCGCCGCGGATTCCGCGGCCCGCGGGCAGAATAGAAGCCACCCCGCGGGTGGTCAACGGGCCGGGCCCCAACCGGCGGCGGCGGGAGGCGGCGGAGCCGAGGGCGGCGGCAGCGCGGCCGTCCGCGTGCCGCCGGCCGCGCCCGACTGGAGCGCCGCGACGCGCGCCGCCACGACCGGCTGCGCGGGGTCGGCCGCCAAGGCGCGGGAGTAGTTCTGGAGCGCCTGCCCGGGATCGCCCGCCTGCTCGCGCAGGCTGCCGAGCGCGACGAGCGTGCGCGGGTCGCCCGGAGCGATCGACAGGGCGTCGATGAGCTGGTTCTCCGCCTCGCCGAGGTCGCCATGCTCCTGCGCCAGCCGCGCGAGCTCGACGTGGGGCGCGGGATTGCCGGGCTGCGACCGCGCCCAGGCCTCCAGGCCGGCGACCGCCTCGGTGTCGCGCTTCTGCTCCACGAGCAGCACCGCCAGCGCCCGCTGGCACTCGGCGTGGTTGGGGTTGCGCGCCAGGCAGAGGTGGTAGTACTGTTCCGCGGTCACCGCGTCGGCCGGCCGCGAGAAGACCTTGGCCTGCTGGTGGTACGTGGCGCCGAGGTTGTAGAAGCAGTCGGGATTGCCCGGCTCGCGGGCCAGCGCCTGCTGGAAGCGGTCGACGGCCCCGAGATAGTTGCCCTGCTGGTAGAGCTGCACGCCCTCGGAGTTGGCGTTCCGCGCAAGCCCGCCGCAGCCGGCGCAGGCCAGCGCGCAGAGAGCGAGCATCGCGGGGCGGGATACGGTCACGGTCGGCTCCGTCCGGGGGCGGGACGGTACCGGCCGCGTCGGCCGCGGGACAAGGCCGCCGCAGCCCCTCCAGATTGCCGCGTCGGCCATCGGGGGCGGCGGGGTTGCCCGTGCCACGTCGCCCGGACGTTCGCTTCGGGCATCATGCCCTCCGCTCACTCCGTGCTGTCTGCGCTCCGCCATCCTGGCTCCGCTGGCCAGCAAGGCCGGGCGACCTGGCACGGGCAACCCCTCGTCGCGTGCCGCGTCATGGGCAACCTGTTGCGGGTTGCCGATTGACGTCACGGGCGTTGCGATGCGAGTGCGGTCGCTGCGTCAGGCCGTGACGGCGCGGACGTACCCCAGTGACCGGACGACCTCGAGCACCTCGCTGCACGTGGGGAACATCCGGCCGCTCGACCGCTTGTAGGCGTCGAGTGCCTGCATGAACTCGACCTCCTCGGGGAGGTAGTCGCGCTCGCAGGTGGTGGGATCGATCTTCCGGCGCCGCGGGCCGCGGACGTGGGGGGCGGCCACCGCGGCGTTCGGGGCCTGGCGACGGAGGGCACGAGTCGACTTCGGGGCGGCGATCATGGCAGGTCTCCGGGAGGGCGGGGGACTCTGCCGAAAGCATGCACGCTGCCGGCTGCGGTGACGTGGCGGGTCGGCGAGACTTGCCGGGGTTTCCGGATTTTCCGGGCCGGGAAAACCCTGCCGGGGCCGTGCCACCGGCACCACCGTCACGACCGGTTGTCGAAGAACTTCTTCAGGGCCTCGGCCGCCGCGTCGCGGGAGGAGTCGGCGGCCTTCTTCTCCTTCGCCGGCAGCGTGCCCGGCTTGCCCCGGCCCGCCTTCAGGGCCTCGAGATGGGTCGCCGACGAGTCCGGTCCCGGGGTCAGGCCCGACCTGGAGTCGCCGGCCGCCGGGACGGTCGCGTGGACGTTGGAATCCGAGACGGCGGCCGGGGCGTCGTCCGCGGCGGGCTCGAGCAGGGTCGGGGCGGCGGCGGCGTCGCGACTGGCCAGCGTGCGGGTGGTGTCGAACATGCCCGCCGGCTTGTCGTCGGCCAGCAGCCAGCGCGACACGTCGTCCTCCGTGCCCGCCTTCGCGGCGGGATCCGTGCACGACACCTTGAGTTCCAGGACGCCGACACGGATCAGGTCGCCGTCGGCGAGTTTCGTGCGCTCGGCGATCTTCACGCCGTTGACGAACGTGCCGTTGCGGCTGCCGAGATCCTGGATGAAGGCGTCGGTGGGGCCCACCACCACCTCGCAGTGCCGGCGGCTCACGTCCTCGCTCAAGGGTCGCACGTCACACTCCTCGGCGCGGCCGATGAGCAGGCGATTGCGCTTGATGGCGATCGTGCGCCCGGCATTCTTTCCGGAGGCGACGACGAGCTTGGTGACCATGGTTCGCCGCGGGTGCGACAGCGGAGGAGGGAGGGACCGGCGGGCCGCTGGAGGGCGACCATGATCCTAGCACCGGCCCGGCCGCCGCGGCCATCACCCGGTATCCGTTCAGCGGCGAGCCAGCCAGCGCGCCCCGGCGAACGTGTCGGCCAGGCAGGATATGCGGGCCTCCCGACCCACGCGGAACTCCGCCGGCTCCCACGCGGCCCGGCATCCGAGGCCGCGGGCGAGGCGGTCCAGCCAGCGGCCGGCCACGTCGCGGGCCGGCACGCCGGCCGTGGCTGGATGCAGGTCGGACAGGCCCGGATGGCGGGCCGCCGGCCCCACGTCGCCGGCGGCGCGAAGCAGCAGGCTGCCGTGCTGCACGACGGCCGTCGCGAGGCGACGCTGTGCGCTGCCGAGGATCTTCGCGGCGGCCGGGCCCGCGGCCGGCGCCGCCACGACCACATCCCCCTCGGCCCGGCGGTCGAAGCAGAAGAAGGCGTCGGTCCCTCCCGGAGCCGGCGCGGCCGCGGGGCACAGGCCGGCGGTGACGCCGAACTCGGCGAGCACGTCGACCAGGGCCGCATGGAAGGCCGTGTAGAGCGCCTGCGGACGGCCCCCGAGCGGATGATCGCGGGGCACGGCCGCCGCGTAGGTCAGGTCGGACCCGTGGACGATCGCGCCGCCGCCGCTCGGGCGGCGCACCAGCGCCGCGCCGGTGATCGCGGGTTCGGCCCGCGCCTCCGCGATCCGCTGGAAGCCGCCGAGCGACACGGTGGTGGCGGTCCAGCCATACACGCGGACGACCAGCCCGCCGCGGGCGGCCGCCTCGTCGCCGAGGCACTCGTCGGCCGCCATGTTCGTCGGGCCGTCCGCCGGACCGTCCCACCACACCGGGAGCGTCGTCACCGTGGCCGCCGTCAGTGGGGCTGGCTCTTCACCAGCTGCTCGTAGGCGGCCCGCTCCATGAGGGCCGCCAGCTGCGCCGTGTCGTCGGGCCGGATCCGCGCGATCCAGCCGGCGCCGTAGGGATCCGAGCCGAGCGTCTCCAGCGCGGCCGGGAGCGCCGTGTTGACCGCCACGACTTCCCCGGAGACCGGGGCGTAGATGTCGCTCACGGCCTTCACGCTCTCGATCTCCCCGAGCGACTCGCCCGCCTTCACCTTCTTGCCCACCGCCGGCAGCTGCATGAACACCAGGTCGGTGAGCGCCTCGACGGCGTAGGCCGAGATGCCCACCGTCACCAGGCCGTCGGCCTCGGTGCGGGCCCACTCGTGGGTCTTCGCGAATCGTGGCTCGGCCGCCATGACGTGACTCTCCGGGGTGATCGGTCCGGCAGCATAACGGATGCCGCGGCCGCGGGCATCAAGCCCGCCGGTACAACGGCAGCGGGACGACCGTCGCGGGCTGGTGCGCATCGCGGACCAGGATCTCGACCGACATGCCCGGCGCGGCAACGCCGCGGTCGACGAGCGCCATCGCGATCGCATGACCGAGCGAGGGAGAAAAACTGCCGCTGGTCACGACGCCGACCTCGCCGCCGTTCCGGAGCACCGCGTTGCCCTCGCGGGCGCTCCGTTTCGAGTCGAGCGCCAGCCCCACGCGGACGCGGCCCCGGGGCCGGTCGCGGAGGTCGCGAAAGGCCGCGGCCCCGGGAAACGCCCGCGGGCGGCCGGCCGCGTCGTCGAGGTTCACCGCCAGCTCGAGGCCGATCGCGAACGGATCGCTCGCGGCCACGAGTTCGTGGCCGTAGAGCGGCATGCCCGCCTCGAGCCGCAGCGTGTCGCGGGCCCCGAGGCCGCAGGCCCGCAGGCCATGCGGCGCCCCCGCGTCGTGGATCGCCGTCCAGACCGGCTCCGCGTCGGCGGCTTCCACCACGATCTCCACGCCGTCCTCGCCGGTGTAGCCGGTGCGGCTCACGGCGGCGGCCGCGCCGGCGACCGTCGCGGCACACGCCGCGTAGTTCTTGAGGGCGGCGATCCGCGCGGCGTCGGCGGGCGGGCACAGGCCCGTCGCGATCGCGAGCGCCCGCGGCCCCTGCACGGCGATCATCGCCGTCTCGGCCGTGCGGTCGCGGAACGTCACGCCCGTGGCCGGCAGTCGCGACCGCAGCCAGGCGACGACGCGGTCGCGGTTGCTGGCGTTGACGACCATCGACAGCCGCGGCGTGCCGGCGGCCGCGTCGGCCTCGCGGGTCACGAGCGCGTCGTCGAGGATCGTGACCCCGGCGGCGTCGCTCGTCACGAGCGTGTAGCGGGCCCGGCCCACGGGCATGTCGGCCACCCGTCGCGTGAGCAGCGACTCGAGCCACTCCTGCGCCCCCGGGCCCTCGACCGCGAGGCGGCCCATGTGCGACACGTCGAACAGTCCGGCCGCCGTGCGGGTGGCGAGGTGCTCGTCGACGATCGACGCGTACTGCACCGGCATCGACCAGCCGGCGAAGTCGACCATCCGACCCCCATGGGACTCGTGCCAGGCGCGCAGCGGCGTGGAGAGGAGGGCGGTCATGCGTCGTCGTCCCAAAGGCGTGAATCGATCGGGCCGAATTGTAAGAGTCACGCGAGGTGGTGCCAGGGTACGGTCGTGGCAGTCTCGCGCCCAACCGGCTCGGGGCTTCCCACACCCTCTCGCCGGCCGCTCGCTTCGCCCATGCTGGGCTTCACTCGCTCGGAGACGTCTGCGCTTCGGCATCCTGCCTGCGGTGGCCGTCGACGCCGTCTCGAGGGCATGGGCGTCCCCGAAGCCGGGTTGAACGCGTTGAGCGTGAGCCGTGAGACGGCTTCACTCATCACGTCGAACCCTACCGCCGTTTGCGCTTGCCGCGCTTCGTGCGCGGGGTGTCGCGCTTCGGCGGCTTCGCCTTGCGGCCGGGCTTGGCCCGGGGGCGCGGCGGCGGGGCGGGGCGGCGGCCGCGGGAGACGAGGCGGAAGTCGAGCTCGCGGCGGTCGAGATCGACGCGGGCCACCGCCACGCGGACGCGGTCGCCCAGCCGCAGCGTGTTGCCGGCGCGGCGGCCGGTGAGCGTGTGGCTCGTCTTGTCGTAGCGGTAGCTGTCGTCGGGCAGATTTTCGAGCGACACGAGGCCCTCGGCCGGGATCTCGAGACCCTGCACGAAGATCCCGAAGGGCTCGACGCCCGTCACCACCGCGTCCATCTCCTCTCCCGTCCGCGGCTTCAGGTAGAGGAGCAGCTTGAGCTTCACGAGCTCCCGCTCGGCCG
>JBJTIV010000179.1:0-9261 GCA_046095145.1 Planctomycetaceae bacterium | reverse complement strand
CGGCGGCGGCCACCACGAGCGTGCCGGCCTCGACCGTCGTCTGGCCGGTGTGGCCGCTCGCGCCGGAGAGCACGAGCGTGCCGAGGCCGCGCTTGATGTCCTTGACCGCGGCGGAGCGGCCTACCGAGTGGTTCAGGGTCTGGCCCGAGGCCACGTCGAAGATGAGCTCGTCGGTGACGGTGCCGGCCGGCAGGACGACCGAAACGTCACTCGCGCCCGCAGTGGCGAGCACGACGTGGCCGGAGTAGGTGCCCACGGCATTCGCGGCGGCCAGCCGCACCGAGAGCGTGCCGCTGACCGTGCCGGCCGCCGGCGTGAAGGTGGCCGTCGGGCCGAAGGCGACGCCGTCGCTCGACACCTCGAAGCCGGCCGGCGCGGTCGCCACGATCGCGGCCGTGAGGTTCGCGCCGGTCACGGCGACCGTGGCGACCGACGAGGCCTCGCCAAGCAGCGTGGACAGCGCGGCGAGCGTGCCGGTGACGGCGTGGGTCGGCGGGGAGAGGCCGGGAACGCGGGTGGTCGCGTCGGGCACGATCGACCCGCTCACCAGCGGCACGGACTCCACGTTGCCGACGTTGTCGCTCGCGACGCTGTAGAAGGCGTAGGTCCGCCCCTCGGCGCCGACGAAGTCCGCGGAGCGAGCGGTCGTGTTCTCCAGCCACGGCGCGAAGGCCCCGCCATTCTCCGACACGTAGACCGTGAAGGCGGCCAGGCCCGAGCCCGCGTCCGTGCCGCTCCAGGCGACCTGGAACGTCGTCGCGGGGGCCGTGGCCGGCAGCGGGGCGATCGAGCTCGACGGCGCGTCGGCATCGAGCGTGTTGAACACCGAGGGGGTGAGGATCGGCGCCTCGGTGTCGAAGACGATCGTCGCCCGGAAGTCGTTGGCCGCATCCACGAGGCCTGCGTCGACACGGGCTCCCGTGGCGACGGTCGACTTCGCCCGGATCGTGTAGGAAACGTGGCCGTCGCCACGACCGGTCGCGTCGTTGACCGGCAGGAAGCCCACCGTGGCATCGAGGGGCTGCTCGCCCGTGGCCGGGTCGATGGTCGTGAACGTCCAGAAGGCCTCCCGCTTGACCACGTCGATGCCCGCCGCCACGTCCACGAGGTAGCCGCGGGCCGCCGTGAGGTCGAGTCGCGTGGTGTAGAAGGCGACGTTCTCCGGCACCTGGAAGGCCAGGTTGTCGAAGGCGAAGTCGCCGAGCCGGAACGCGTTGGCGTTGAGATCGGGATCGAGTTTCTGGGTGATCCGCACGACCTGGGCCGGAGCCGAGGCCGCGGCCGAGTTCTCGAAGCGGATCATGTAGGGAATCTTCTGGTCGGCGCGGATCCACCCGTCGGG
The DNA here is from genome assembly GCA_046095145.1 of Planctomycetaceae bacterium. Taxonomy (GTDB): domain Bacteria; phylum Planctomycetota; class Planctomycetia; order Pirellulales; family UBA1268; genus QWPN01. Next base: position 7,919 of record JBJTIV010000179.1, on the reverse strand, counting down.
ACCGAAGCCCACGGGATTGACGATGTCGTTGGGATCGATCGGCACGATCACCTGCGGCCGGTAGCGGGCGAGATACACCCTGCCGCCGCGATCGAGCTCGCGCCATGCGCCGAAGGCGGGTCCGGCCGGCAGCGCGGGCAGGGCCGGGCCGGTGCCGGGGGCGGGAGCCGCCTCCTTCACGCCGAGCGCCGGATCGAAGGCCGGATGGTCGGCGAGCACCGTCGCGAACATGCCACGCACGTCGTGCGGCCGGCCTCCCACGTCGGCCGCCATGCGGCCGACGGTGCGGACGTAGTCGCCCCATGTCACGCCGACGGCCGCCCGGAATCCCGCCCAGAACGTCGTCCAGGCGGCGTCGGAGACCCCGGCGGGCCGTGCGGATCGCTCGAGCTGCACCCAGTCGGCATCGCTGATCGCCGTCGTGTCGGAGGGGGTGACGGCACGCACGCTCACGTCCACGGCCACGCTGCCGTCCGCCGTCCGGAACGCCACGGTCGCCGCACCCCGACCCCCCGGCCGCAGCGTGCGTTCGGGCCCATCCGGGCTCGTGGCCAGCGCCTGGTAGACGCCTCCGGTCGCGAGGTCGCCTGCCGAGCCGCCGAGCCCGATGGCGGACGGCGCCCGCACGACGAGCAGCGGGGCCGCAATGTCGCGATCGCCTTCGTTGCCGTAGAGGATCCGGAAGGTATAGGTCGTGTCCGGACGCACCGAGACCGGGCCCTCGACCTGCGTGACGACCTCGGGGCCCGCGCCCGCCTGCACCACGAAGGCCGCGGGAGCCGTCGCCACCGCGGCTCCACCGGTCGCGCGGAGCACATAGGACCCCGCGGCCACGCCCGTGAGGTCGAAGGTGGCATAGGCCGTGGCCGAGCCGGCCAGGACGGTCCGCGTCGCGGCCGTCGTGCCGCCGCCGGTCGCCACGAGGTGAAACACGGTCGTCGCCGTGAACCGCGCGCCGTCGATCCGCACCGTCACCTCGCCGCCGTTTCCGGCCGCCGCGGGCGCCGCGCCGGTCACCGTGAAGGGCACCGTCTCGGCCCGCAGCGTGAAGCCGCCGGAGCCCGCGCGACGCTGCACGACAACGTAATACGTGGCCGCCTCGTCCGCCGGCACCACGACCGACTGGTCGGCCTGGAAGGGCGCAGACGAGCCGATGTCGTAGACGGCCGCCGTGGGCACGCCACCCCGGCGCACGAACACGGCCGTGTCGCCCTCGTCCGAGCCGCTGTCGAACACGATCCGCACGGTCTCGCCGCCGACGGGCACGACGACCTTCCAGCAGGCGGTCGCGGCCGCGGGCAGGTCGCCGGTCACGGGCGCCCCGAGCACGAGCTCGGGGACGTCGAACATCACCGCGTCGACCGAGGCGCCGAGATTGTTCGCGTTGCTCGATTCCGGAACCGCGTTGCGGATGTCGGTCCGCACGATCACCCGATACGTGGCCGGCGTGACGGCCGGTGCGGTCGTGTTCAGGGTCCGCGAATACTGCGAGCCGCCGCCCACGGTCGCCGCCACCTCGACGCGGCCCAACGGCACGTCGCCCGGATCCCAGACGGCGTCGGCCGAGAGGAAGAGCGCGTCGGTCCACGCTCCCGTGGCGGCGTTCACACCGTCGTTGCGGACGGTGTAGGTGATGGCGAGCGGACCGCCGCTGACCGCGGTGGTGGGCACGGCGATCGATCCGGCCACGAGATCGGCCGGCGGCGGCAGCGTCAGCGTGACGGGCTCCACGTCGAGCGTCGCGTTGTCGCCTTCGGCCGACTCGGACACCGCGTCGCCGGCATCGGCGACCACGAAGATGTAGTAGGCTCCGGCCACACCCTGCGGCAGGCGGAACGAGGCCGATGCCGCCGAATCGGCCGCGGGCGCCAGCGGTCCGGACCGCTCCGCGAAGCCGAGGAAGCGGTCGCTCGCGTCGAGCGTCTGGTCGAGCGAGAGGTAGACGCCGTCGAACCACCGGCCCGCGGCGGCGGCCACCCCCGAGTTCCGCACGGTCCACGACACGGCGAGCGTCTGCCCGGCAGTGCCCGCGGGCGGCGCGTCGACGGTGGTCACCACGAGATTCGGCCGCGGCTGGGCCGTGACCGTGACGGCGGCCGCCGCGGCCGTCATGTTGTTTCCCTCGCCCGACCCCTCGATCACGCGGTCACCGGAGTCGGTGGCGACGAGCACGCGGTAGCTGCCCGCCGGCAGGGAGGCGGGCAGCGTGAAGGAGCGGGAGGCCCCGTAGTCGCCGTCCGCGACCAGCGGGTCGTTGTGCTGCACGAGTCCGAGCAGCACGTCGTTGGCATCGCCCAGGTTGGCGTCGGTGGAGAGGTAGACGGCGTCGGTCCACCAGTTGGCGTTGGTCGCGGCCGTGCCGCGATTCGCCACGGTCCACGAGACGGCCAGTTCTCCGCCGGCCGCCAGCGACGCCGGGGCGACGGAGACCGTCGTGACCCGCAGGTCGGCGGTCGAGCGGGTGATCGAGATCGGCCGTGCCGCCGACGCGTTGTTGCTCTCGGACGTGTGCTCGTAGACCTGTGCGGAGGCGTCGGCCACCACGAACAGGAAATAGTCGCCGGTCGCCACGCTAAGCGGGATGGTGACGAGCGATCCGGCCACCGTGTAGGAGCCAGCCGCGGCGAGCGATCCCGGCCGGGGCACGTCGGCGAGCGCCACGTCGTCGGCATTGCCCACCACGGCGTCGGCGGAGAGGACGACACGATCCGACCAGGCGGCGACGTTCGTCGGGCCGGTGCCGACGTTCCGCACCCTGAACCCCACGGGGATCGATCCGCCCGCGGAGGCGGCGTCAGGCGCGGTGACCGTGTCGGCCACCAGGTCGGGCGGCAGGAACGAGACGACCAGCGGCGTCGTCGACCGCATGGCGTTGTTGCTCCGCTCGAGTTCGAAGACCCGCCGCTCGCGGTCGGTGACCACGAACAGGTGGCGGGTGCCGGAGATGGTCGGCGGCAGCGTGACCGTGAAGCGGCCCGAATAGCCCGAGCGGTCGGCGGCCACGTCGGGGCTCTCGGCCTCGAGCGTGCCGTAGCGCCACCGCGACGCCAGCAGGGTGTCGGTCGCCGGGTCGACGGCGTCGTCGGTGGACATGAAGAGTTCGTCGAGCCAGGCGTTCTCGGGGGTCGCCGTCGCACCGACGTTCGCCACGGCGTACGACACCTCGATCGCCTGATTCGCGATGGCCGTGGCGGGCGACGTGACGCCGGTCACCGCCAGGTCGGGCGGCGCGGTGAGCCGGATGTCGACCGGAGTGGGGTCCGCGCCGACGTTGTTGCCCTCGGCCGTGTGCTCGAAGACCGTGTCGAAGGCGTCGGTGCGGACGAGCACGTGGAACGACCCGCTCACGCCGATCGGCAGCATGACGGAGAGGGAAGCCGTGTAGGAGCCCCCCGCGGCGAGCCGTCCCGTCCGCTGGAGCGTGCCCAGCAGGCGGTCGCCGGGGTCGAGGGTCGTGTCGGCCGAGAGGTAGACGGCGTCGTGCCACGACGTCTCGAGCGTCTGGCCTGAGCCGCCGTTCAAGACGGTCCACTTCACCGGCATCGTGGCACCGGAGGCCGCCTGGGGCGGCGCCGCGACGGCCGTGACCCGCAGGTCGGGCGGCGGCGTGAGCTGCGCGGTGAAGGCCGTCGACCGCGTGTTGTCTCCCTCGGAGGCGTCCTCGAAGACGGCATCGCCGTCGTCCGCCCTCACGATGAGCCGGTAGCCGCCGCTGATGCCGCGGGGCAGCGTCACCGTCAGGCCGCTCGAGTAGCTCTCGCCCGGGCCCAGGTAGGACGGGTTCGCCTGCGCACCCAGGCGGATGTCGCCGCCGTCGAACACGTCGTCCGTCGAGAGATAGACGGCGTCGTACCAGATCGGCGCATTGGTCGGGCCGGTGCCGGCGTTGGTCACGGTCCACGACACGAGTACCTGCCCGCTGGAGAATCCGCTCGTCGGCGAGGTCACAGTGGTGACCCGCAGGTTCGGCAGCGGGGGCACCTGCACGAGGATGTCGGCATCGTCGATCGTCGCGTTGTTGAACTCGCCCGAGTGCTCGAAGGCGGCCCCGCCCACGTCGGTCTCGACGACGAATCGACGCGTGCCGGAGATGTCCATGGGCAGGGCGACGCTCTGCGTGCGGGTGATCGAGCCACCGGCGGGAATCGTGACGGTGGCGGCGAACTGCCCGAGCCAGAGGTCTCCGCCGATCGCCTGATCGGCGGAGAGCCGGATGGCGTCCGTGAGCGTGCCGGTGAAGTCGGCCGAGCCCTGGTTGCGGACCGTCCACCGGACCGGCACGTCCTGGCCCGCGAAGCCCTGCGGCGGCGCCGTGATGTCCGCGACCACGAGGTCCGGCAGCGGCGGCAGCGTCACGGCGACCGGATCGCTCGCCCGCGCGTTGTTCGTGCGGTCGGGCTCGCGCTGCTGTCCCGAGGCGTTGGCGACCACGATGATCCGGTAAGTGCCGGGACTCAGGCCGGTGGCGAGCGGCAGTTGCAGCGTGACGCTCCGCGTGACGCCCGTGGCCGGGTCGAGCGGCCCGAACGAGCCGGTCGTCGGCAGCGTGGCGAGCAGGCGGTCCGAGCCGCCCACCACGCCATCGACGCTCAGATAGAAGGCATCCTGCCAGCCCGTCGAAGCGGCGAGGGTGCCGATATTCTCGACGCGGTAGGTGAACTCGAGCGGATCGCCGAAGCGTCCCGAGGCCGGCGCGGTCGCCGACGTCACCGCGAGGTCGGCGGTGGAGGCCAGCGTCGAGGGGAGCGTGAGTGAGGTCGCGTTGTTGGCGTCGGCCGTGCCGGTCTCGTTGGTTTCGGGATGGTAGTTCCAGCCATCGACGGTGACCCGGATCGAGATGTCGCCCACGCCCCGGGAGCCCTCGGGCAGCGTGAACGCATACTCCCGGAGGAGCGAGCTCCCGGCGGCGATCGCTTGAGACTGCCACGGCAGGTAGGTGTCGACGAGGGTCTCGTTCGTCCGCGTGTTGACGACCCGCACGAAGTCGTACCAGCCATACGACGTCGAGGCGTCGCCGACATTGGCATCGGCCCAGCGGATCGTGACCGTGTCGCCAGACTGGAGCGTGGCGGGCGTGATCGAGAGGTTGGCGACGACGAGGTCCGGGCCCCGCAGCTGCAGGGTCACCGCATGTGCATCGGCGGTGCCGTCGCCGTTCTGGTCGAGCGGATTGCCGGCCACGTCGCGGATCGCGTCGCCGAGCGTGAGCGTGTAGGGGCCAGACCGGGCGAGCGGCTGGAGTCGCACCGTGACCTGCGTGCCGTCGGCACTCGCTTCGACCTGTGAGATCCAGTTGCGGTAATCCTGGCCGTCCGGCCCCGTGAAGGCGGTGATCGCGGCGACGGTCACGCTGGCGCGATCGAGCGGTTCGTTGAAGAAGAACGTGACGTCGTTCCAGCCGGCAGCGAGCGCCGATGGCGACGTGGACGTCACCTGCGGCCCCGCCGTGTCGAACCGGAAGGTGCCGGTGAAGGCGGCGCTCGCGGCCCCGCCGAGACCCGTGAAGGCGCCATCGGCGAGCGAATAGTCGACCGTGCCGCTGGCGGCGGGGAAGCTGACGTCGAACCGCACCGTGCGGCCGTCGACGAGCGTGGCGCCGGTGACCGTGACGCCGGGCGTCGCGAAGGCGAGATCCGCCGCCTGCACGGAGTCGGCCCGCACGGCCTCGTCGAGCGTCAGCACGATCGAGGCCGGCGGCAGCTTCACCGGGGCCCCACCGCAGGCGACACGGCCGTGACCCTCGGTCCCGGCGCCGCGACGGCGCCCGTGACGGTGAGGACGTAGTCGCCGCCGGTCTGCCCGCCCTTGACCCGCGCCACGTAGCGGCCGCTCGCCGCCGGCGTGTGGGAGACGAGCGCGTTGCGTCCGTCGGAGGCGCCGCCGGAGTTCGTGGCCACGACGAGGCCGGACGGGTCGAGCAGTTCGAGCGTGGGCACGAGCGTATTGGCCGCCCCGCCGGGGGTCGCCGTCGTGAGCACCAGCGGCACGCCGGCCTGGGCCGGCACGGCATAGGAGTCGCTGTCGCCGACGACGAAGTTGACGATCGCCTCCAGATCCGTGCTCGAGAGCCCGGCCAACGCCGCACTGGGCAGGGCGGCGAGCAGCGGGCCCTTCGCCAGCGCCGTGGGCTGGTCGACGTTCTGCGCGGCGAAATGCATCACGATCCGGGTCTGGCCGGGCGCGAGCGTGAGCGGGAACCCGTAGGTCAGTGAGTCGCCCGAGAGCCCCGCGGACGAGGGCCGGATCGCCGCCCCCGGGCCGGCGACGACGTGCAGCATGGCCGGGTCGCCCCCCGGGCCGTCGTCGGTGACGATCCAGTCGTCGGTCGCGCCGAACGTGGACGCGCCGCTGGAAACACCGATCAACCGGGTGCCGCCGTCGGAGCCGAGGTTCGAGTCGATCTGCACGGTGAACGAAACCGGGCTCGTGCCCGGGTTCGTGACGACCTCGAGATACCGCGCCCAGCCCTGGTCCGCCGGCACGAAGATGCGCCTGGAGACGACCACCCCGCCGACCGTCGCCGGCCCGAGCGACACCTCGCGCCCCCCGGCGGCGATCGTGGCCGTCGCACCGGCCGGGAACCCGCTCACGCGCAGGCCGCCGTCGTAGGCGTCGGAGGTGCCGTCCGACACGCTGCCGTCGGTCTGGATGTCCCAGCGGAAGCCGTTGGCATCGAAGAGTTCGAGCGGCAGCGTGATCGCGGTGCCCGGACCGGTCGGCGCGGAGCCCCCGCCGGACGACAGGGCGATGTGGCCGAGCACCACGCCCGAGGCGCCCAGCGGCGTCGCGGCGGAGGGCGCGTCGTTGGGCTCCCGCTCGAAGCCGGCGGCCCGCGTCACGAGGAGGCTGTACGTGGCGCCGGCGGTGCCGCGCACCCGCACGTAATACGGGCCCGGCGTCGTGGCCACGAAACCGCGGATCGCCGGGCCGCTGTTGGTCGCACCGGGCACGCCGACCGCCACGACCACCCCCGCGGCGTCGAGCAACTCGACACCGACGTCGCCGCCCTCGAGCGGCGTGACGACGACCGCCGCCTCCCGGCCGACGGTCAGGCCGAACGAGAACAGGTCGGGCGCGGCCCCATCGGCCGTGCCGAGCGCCGCCAGACGGTCGGCCGATCCGACGAGCGGTCGTGCGGCGGCGACGAGCGATTCCGCCGAGACGAGCGTGTCGTTCGAGCCGCCACCGGCTGCATCCGCCTCGATGGCCGCGTCGACGGCGGCGACCACGCCGAAGCCGCCCGTGCCGGAGAGGGCGGCCACCACGACGCGGTAGGTCCCGGCGACCGTGATCGCCAACGGGTCGAGCCGGACGCGGGCTCCCGCGGCGGCCGCCGTCGCCTCGCCAACGGTGGCGCCGTCGGGATCGATCAGCAGCACCCGCAGTCGCAGGCCGGGGTCGGATGGCGCGATGCCGACCGCGGCCGTCCGTCCGGCCGGGAGCGGGAGCGCCCAGACGTCGAAATCCTCGGCGAACGCGATCGCGCCCGTGGTCCGAGCCGCCGAGACGAGGCTGCCGGCGGGCGCCACGGAGGTCGGGGTCAGCGTGCCGAGGGTTGCCGCGGCCCGCATGAGTTCGCGCGCGTTGTTGGCCTCGGCCGTGCCGCCCGTGTTCGCCTCCGCGACGGCGTTGCCGGAGTCGGTCGTCACGGTGATCCGCAGCAGTCCCGCGCCGGTCGCGCCGGCCGGGAGCGTGAAGGCGTGCGACCGACTGTGGCTCGCGCCGGCCGCGAGCGGTCCGGTGCCGGTCGCGGTCGTGTCGAGCAGCGTCGTGCCAGTGGCCGTGTTGACCACCACGATCCTGTCCGTCCAGGGGCCCGAGGCGGTGCCGCTCCCGGTGTTGGCGACGGTCCACAGGATCGTCAGCGGGCCGCCGGCCACGGGATAGGGCTCGGCGGTGCCGACCGCCGAGCCCTATCC
>JBJTIV010000178.1:0-2447 GCA_046095145.1 Planctomycetaceae bacterium | reverse complement strand
GCACGGCGGCGGGCCGGCGGCGCGGCGTGCTCCTTGGGAACGACCGCCGGCTCCGGGGCGGAACGCCCCGGCCGCAGGTAGGACAGCAGGACCGGCAGGAGGACGAGCGACGTGACGGTGCAGGCGGTGACCCCGAGCGTGAGCACGCGGCCGAGGCTCTCGAGCCCCTTGTGGTCGGCCACCATCAGCGCCCCGAAGCCGAGGATCGTCGTCAGGGCGTCGACGAGCACGGAGTTGGCCGTCGACGCGCTCATCCGGTAGGGCCCCGGCCGCTCCAGGAAGTCGTGCACGACGTGCACCCCGTAGTCGACGGCGATGCCCAGGATCAGCGGGATGCCGATCAGGTTCGCCGGGTTGAGGTCGATCCCCAGGAGTCCCATCAGCCCCAGCATCTGCACCATCCCCACCGCCAGCGGCAGCACGGCCAGCAGCGCGTGCCGGACGCTGCGGAAGTCGAGCCACAAGACCGCCAGGATCACCACCAGGGCCGACAGTCCCGCCTGCTCGTAGCTCCGCTTCATCTCCAGCGACGCCTCGTAGGCCTGCAGGGGGTTGCCGGTGGCCCGCGGGTCGACCGACCGCACCTCGCCCACGAACCGCTCGAGCGACTCGAAGTTCCAGATGTCGCCGCGTCCGTAGATCTTGAGGAGGTGGCGGCCGCTGGAGCCGACGAACCGCTCCACCAGGCTCGGCGGCAGGTCGGCGAGCGTCGGCGGCTCGGGGTCGGCCACGCCGCCGAGCGCATGCAGCCGCGAGAGCAGGTCGCCGGCCGCCCGCTGCTGGAAGGCCGCCACCGCACGGTAGCACTCCTCCGGAGGCAGCCGCCGCAGGGCGTCGCGCGCCCGCTCCAGGTGCCAGGCGGACCGCAGGCCGCCGGGCCGCTTCGCCGCCTCGCCGTGCGCCCAGGCGAGCGTCTCGCCGAGGGCGTCGAGCCGGTCGACCGGGATCTCGGGGGGCCGCTCCGGCAGCCCGGCGAGGTGGCCGCGGATCCGCTGGATGAGCGGCCGCTTGAGCTCCTCGTCGACCGGCAGCAGCGACGCGATCTCGTCCACCCGCTCGACGCTCGGCAGCGCCAGGAGCTGCGTCTTGCGGGCCAGCAGCTCCTCGCGCGAGTCCGCGATCGAGAGGGCGTACCACACGCTCTGGTCGCACTCCTCGAGGAGCTTCTTCTCCACCGCCACGCTTTCGAGCCCGTCGGCCTGGAGGTTGAGCAGGTTGTGGTCGTAGGAGAGCTCGGGCAGGCCGCCCGCCAGCGCCACCGTGCAGGCCAGGCCGGCCAGGGCCACGAACCGCGGGTGCCGCATCACCGGCGCGAGCCAGGCATGCACGGGCACCGGCTCGGGGATGTGGCGGCCGAGCCGGCTGCGGTCCACCAGCGCCAGCACCGCCGGCAGCACGAGCAGCTCGGCCGCGCAGCACAGGAGGATGCCGCCGCCGGCGATCATCCCCAGCTCGGCCACGCCCACGAAGCTCGTGAGCGCCGCGCAGAAGAAGGCCACCGCGGTCGTGATGGCGCCGGTGAGGATGCCCGGCCCCACGGCACCGCTCGTCTCCAGCAGGGCCGCCTCGCAGCCGTGGCCGCGGCGCCGCGACTCGAGATACCGGCCCACGTAGTAGGTGCCGTAGTCGATCCCCACGCCGATCATCGTCACCGTGAAGGTCACGCTGAGGATGTTGAGGTGCCCCACGCTGACCGTGGCCCAGCCGAAGGCCCAGGCCATGCCGATGATCAGCACGCCGTTGGCCATCAGCGCGTGGCGGAAGCCGCCGAATCCGGCGATGATCACGATCGTCACCGCCACCAGCGAGACGAGGCTGGCCCAGAGCATCGACTGCTGGCTCGACCGCATCTCGTCGTCTTCCATCACCGGCAGGCCGGTGAGGCCGATCGTGACCCCCGGATGGTCGGTGCCCGCCGCGGCGATGAGCCGCCGCAGCTCGTCGGTGGCGGCCGACGCGCCCGCGAAGCCCCCCTCCTCCTTGGCGAGCCGCAGGAGCACGAACCCGAGCTTCCCGTCCTTGGCGAGCAGGTGCTGGCTGGAGAGGTCGCGGAGCGTGCCGAGCGACTCGGGCATGCCCGGCCACGGCGACACGTAGTCGCCCCGGCCCGGCGGCGACTCGATGCCCGCCAGCAGCGCCTCGGCGTAGCGTTCGAGGGCCTCGAGCGGCGGGTCGGCGGCCCCGTCGCCGGCGCCCGACACCACCTGCGCGGCCATGCCGCCGACCATCGTGCCGACCCGCAGCTGCGTCCAGCCGCCCTGGAGGATGGGCCGGGTCCTCTCGATGAACCGGTCGATCGCGGCGAGGTCCTCCGGCGACAGGTAGTGCAGCCCCTTGGCGCGGATCCGCGACAGGTCGACCTCGTGGAGCACGCTGCGGAACCGGTCGCCGTCGCGGGCCACGGCGGCCGACAGCTCGTCGAGGACGGCGACCACCTGCTCCCGCGA
>JBJTIV010000177.1:0-2415 GCA_046095145.1 Planctomycetaceae bacterium | reverse complement strand
GCTCCTACCTCCCGGTGACCCCGGTCGCGGCCCAGTCCACCTCCACGACCGGCTCCACGGCCATCTCGCAGGACGCCTGGATCGCCTACGCGATCGACGCAGAGATGCAGAAGTCGACGAAGCGGTGACGCCCTCCCGCCGACCGGTGTCCGCCGAGGCCGTGACGGACGCGATCGATACCGGGGCCGCTCATGCAAGCCCCGGGGCGGAAGCCCGGGGACACCGCGTCGCGGCGGAGACCATCTGCCATGCCCCATGATGTGGCGGCGTTTTCGGCATCTGCGCTTGATCCACATGGGGAACGGGCGCCGGTGCCACCCGGAGTCCCCCAGCTGCCGCAGGGGGCTTCAACACGCATGGCCGACGATATCAAACCCCTCGCGTGGGGCTTTCCACGGGATACCTGGCGGAGCCCGCGCGGCCGCTCCTACCCGATCGCGCCGCGGTCGAGCAGGCCGTCGATGAGGGCCGACCGCGTGTCGATCCGCGAGGTCTTCTGGCGGGCCTCCTGGGCCGCGAGGATGTCGCGCATCTGGAGGTAGCGGCGGCCGCCCGACTGGGCGTCGTAGCTGTTGAAGGCGATGGTGTAGCGCCGGTCGCGGCCGATCTCCTGGCCGTCGCGGAGGATCTTCTCGGGGCGGCCCCCCTCCCCGCGCACCACCTCGAACGGCCAGAGCGTGCGGTCCGACTTCTTCACCTTCGCGTCCTCGTCGAGGATCCGTACGAGGTCACCGCCGGTCACCTCGGCCGTGCAGAGCAGGTTTTCGTAGGGGATCAGCTTCCAGCAGTCGGCCACCGTGAGTTTCCCGGGCGCGAGGTCGCCGGTCTCGAACGTGCCGTGGAACACGCCGTCCACCTTCGTGCCCTGCTTGGCCAGCGCCGCCGCGAAGCACTCGCAGAAGAGCTTCACGAGCGGGCTGTTGCGGCCCGTGCCGCGGACGGCCGCCTTCACGGTGCAGACCTCGCGGGCCAGCTGGGCGTCGGCGGCGTCGAGGTCGCCCTTGGCGAGTTCCATCACGAGCGGGTCGAGCGGGAAGCGGTCGTCCATGAGCACGGTGAAGGCCTTCTTGTCCACGAGCTTCCGCGAGTCGAGGTCGAAGGTGAGGTCCACGCGGCCGCAGTGGATGCCGTGGTAGCTGGCCTGCGTGCAGACCACGTCGTGGAGGTTCCAGAGCGGCTGGTTCTGGTGGGAGTGGCCCGCGAGGTAGATGTCGACCTGCTTGTCGGCGGCCCGCGTGATCGCCCGCACGGGGTTGGCGTAGTCGTCCTCGAACTTCCAGCCCATGTGGCCGAGCACCACGACCGCGTCGCACTTCTCCGCGCGGATCTCGGCGAGCGACCGCTCGAGACTGGCGACGGGATCGGTGGCCTCGATGCCGCCGAGCGTGTCGGGGGCGAGCCAGTAGGGCAGCCCGGGCGTGATCAGGCCCACGAGACCGATGCGGAAGCCTCCCACCTCCTTCACGAGCCACGGCCGCACCTTCCCCCATGGCCCGTCGAACCCGCCGGCCTCCTGCGTCCCGCGGATCATGTTGGCCGTGAGCACCGGCGGCGTGGAGAGGGCGAGGTTGGCCTCGATCACCTCCGGCCCCCAGTCGAAGTCGTGGTTGCCGAGCGCCCAGGCGTCGTAGCCGAGCCGGTTGAGCAGTTCGACCATCACCCGGCCGTCGCGGTGGATGCTCGCGGCGGTGCCCTGCCAGAGGTCGCCGATGTCGACCGTGAGCGAGTGGGGCGATTCCTTCCGCCACTGCCGGATGCAGGAGGCGCAGCGGGCCAGGCCGCCCACGTCGTCGAGCCCCTCGTAGGTGCTCGTGGGCAGGATCCGGCCGTGGAGGTCGGTGGTGTGGAAGATCGAGATCGTGCGCGCCCGGCCGAGGTCGTCGCCGCCGCGGCCCGCGGCGAACGCTGGGTTCACGACCGAAGCGGCCAACGCCGCGCCGCTTCCGGCGAGAAACTCCCGCCTGCCGAGTCCGGAAAGAGCATGCATGCCACGACCCCGTGCCTGGAAATCGCCTCACTCCCACGATTCTACCCCTTCCTCATGCAAGCCCTGCATCCAAACCCTGCATGCAAGCCCGGAGCGGAAGCGACGGGACTCCGGGTCGTTGGGCGATACCGGAACTGATTTTTCCTCCTCCTCGACGGGACTCCGGGTCGTTGGGCGCTACCGCCCCCGACTTTTCCTCCTCCGCGACGGGACTCCGGGTCGTTGTGCGATACCGGAACTGATTTTTCCTCCTCCTCGACGGGACTCCGGGCTGTTGGGCGATACCGGAACTGATTTTTCCCCCTCCCCGCCGGGAAACCAGGTGGCCCGCCCCCGCGGGTCCGCGCCGCCGTGCGGGACAAAACCCGCATTCCCCGCGCTGGCGCTTGGGGCTTCCTTCGGGAGGCCGGGGCCGACAACTTCTCCAC
>JBJTIV010000176.1:0-2007 GCA_046095145.1 Planctomycetaceae bacterium | reverse complement strand
ACGACGCGCTGCCGGCGTCGCTGCCGGTCCGCGTGCGGCCGCGGGTGAGCCGCGTCGTGGTCGAGCCCGAGTATCGCTTCGACGTCGGCGCCGCGCGCGTGGCGCTCGAGGCGCGGCTGCGGGTGCTGGCCCGCGGCGCGCCGGCCACGACGCTCGTGCTCGACGTGGATCCGGGCTTCGAGATCGACGACGTCGGGCCCCCGGGCATCGTCGACGTGGCGGGCGTCACCAGCGCCGGGGGTCGGGTCACGATCCCGTTCCTGCAGCCGCTCGCGGGTGACGCCGTCGTGGAGGTCCGCGGCAGCCGCCGCATCGATCGCGACGCGGCGGAGCTGTCGTGGCAGATGCCCGTGCCGCGGGCCGACGTCGTGGCCCGGGCCACCGTGGTCGTGGCGTCCGACAGCGACATCGAACTGGTGCCGGCCGCGGCACCTTCGCGGCCGCCCGCCGGTTTCTCACGCGGCGGGTCGACGCGGACGTGGCCGTGCGCGCCAGGATCGACGCGGCGGCCATCGACGTGGAGGAGACGATCCGGCTCGACGTGGCCCACGTGCCGCTCGAATTCGTCGAGCTGGCGGTGCCGGTCGAGGTGCTGGCCACGGCCACGCTGGAGGTGCGACAGGGGGGCGTCGCGCTCGAGCCGTTCGTGGCGGCCCCGCCGGCCGGCGCGACACCGGATGCCGGGCCGACGAGCCCGCCGCAGATCCTCAGGGCCGTGCTCGCCGAGCCCCTGCTCGGCAGCGGCGTGATCGTCGTCGGCTACCGCCTGCCCGCGCCGTTCGTACCCGCCGAGACGACCGTGGCCGCCGAGCTGCCCCTGGTGCTGCCGGAGGACGTGCGGATCGAGCGGCAGACGGCCGCGATCACCGCCGTCGACCAGTTCACGGTCGACGTCCGCGGCGACGGCTGGCGGACCGAACTGGGCGGCGACGACGCGTCGCGGGCCTGGACCGCCACGCAGCCGCTCGGCGCGTTGCCGCTGGCCATCGCGGAGCGTCAGCGGGCCGTCGTGGAGGCCGTCGTGGAGGCCGCGTGGCTGCGGACCCACCTGCTCGCCGACCGGCGTGAGGACATCGCGACCTACGTGGTCTCCGGCGGCGGCGACGCCGTCGGCATCGCCGTGCCCGCCGGCGCCGGCACCGTGTCCTGCTCCGTGACGTGCGACGGGCAGCCGCTGCCCGCCACGCGCGACGCGACGGCGGCGTTCGCGGTGACGCTGCCCCGGGGCGCAGCGGGCCGGCGGCGGGTGCTCGAGGTGCGCACGACCGCGGCGCGACCGTCCGGCTGGGCCGCGATCGGCGCGCGGCTCGGGCTGCCGGAGCGGCTGCGGCTCGACCCGCCGGCGTTCGGCGCGGGCGTCGCGGAACGGCGCTTCTTCTGGGAGATCACCACGCGGCCCGACGAACACGTGCTCGGCGCCCCCCCGTCGTGGACGGCCCAGCAGCGCTGGCGGTGGAGCCGCTTCGGCTTCGAGCGGCCCGCCGCCGTCGACGCTGCCGCGCTGACGGCGTGGATCGACGCGTCCGCCGGCACCGCCGCGGCGGCGCCCGCCGAGCCGGAGGCGGTCGCGGCGCGGGTGGTGTTTTCGGGACTCGGCGCGCCCGGGTCGGCCCTGCTCTGGCTCGTGCCCTCGTGGTGCGTCGTGTTGGTGGCCTCCGGCATGACGCTCGCCGCCGGGCTCGCCTGCGTCTACGTGGCCGCCGCGCGGCGCGCCTCCGTGGTCGTGCCGGTGCTCGCGGCCATCGCCGTGGGGACCGCGGCCCTGCCCGATCTCGCGCCGCTGGCTGCCCGGGCGGCGCTGCCGGGCGTGGCGTTGTCGATCCTGGCGTGGATCCTGCGCGGCCTCGTGGACCGCGAGCCGCGGGCGGCCGTCGTGAGGCGGCCGGTGACCGTGTCGGCCAGTTCGCTCACGCGCATCGCGGCACCGCCGTCGCTCGTCGTGGGCTCCTCGTTCGAGCACGAGGCCGCGCAGGATCCACGCCAGGATCGACCACGCCACGCCCGGCA
>JBJTIV010000175.1:0-5397 GCA_046095145.1 Planctomycetaceae bacterium | reverse complement strand
CAAGCCCGGAGCGGAAGCGACGGGACTGTCATCACGGCACGTCTCGGCATCCTGCCGAACGTGATAGGGGTAGGGAGGCCCGATTGGATTCGGGCCCCCCTCCCTCCGAACCGTGCTGGCGGATCTCCCGCACACGGCTCTCCGGTTGATGGTGTTACCTCCGTGAGGATTGAACGACCGCGGCATGGGCGGCTGTCAGACTGAACAGCCCATGCTCGGCGAAGTAGCGATTCGGCCACCGCTGATGATCAAGGCCCCGTCCCATGCCGTTCCGCTTTGACCGCTTGCGGAGGATGCTCCGCAGGCGCCTTCGGACGTATCCGTCCACGTCGGTGAACACATTGCGATAGGTGCTGTGCTGGAAGTAAGCGAACCAGCTCCGCAGAACTGGGTTCACGCTGGCAACCACGCACTGCAGGCTATCGCCTGTCGTCCGCCGTGTCCGTGCACGAATGGCATCGCGAAGATTCTTGAGGCTCTTCTGCCGCGGCCAGTGTTTCTGGCCGCTGAAGGTGTAGCCCAAGAAGTCGAACCGGTCCGTCCGGGCGTCGACGATCCGTGTCTTCGTCGGGTGCAACGTGAGGCCGTTGTCGGCCACCCATTGCCTGACGATCCCCAATGCCCGAGCGGCGTCCTCCGCCGTCTTGCACAGGATCACGAAGTCGTCGGCATATCGCACCATCTCGATTCCCTGCTCGACCATCAGTTGATCGAGGGGGTCGAGATAGACATTGCTCAGTAGTGGACTCAAGACCGCCCCCTGTGGGGCGCCGGCCTCTGGTGTCCAGCGGGCCGCGTCGTCCAGGATGTCGGCCTTGAGGAAGCCGTCGATGAGCCGGAGTGTCGGCCCGTCGGCGATCTTTTCTTCGAGGCGGTTCATCAGCCGGTCGTGCGGGATCGAGTCGAAGTAGCCCTTGAGATCAGCATCCACCACGTGGACGTACCCTTGGGCCAGCAGCGAATCGACCCGCCGCAGCGCGTCCTTGCAACCCCGTCCGGGACGGAATCCGTAGCTGTGTTCCGCGAAGTCGCGTTCGAAGATCGGCTCGATCACGTTCACCACCGCTGCCTGCACCACCCGGTCTCGGACCGTGGGAATCCCCAACGGCCTGGTCTCGTTCGTACCCGGCTTCGGAATGTGAACCCGTCGAATCGCCTGCGGGACGTATGTGCCTTCCTTGAGCATCGCCGACAACTCCTGGATCGCTCCGGGAAGTCGTCGTTCGAAGTCTTGGGTCGTCACGTGGTCCACACCGGCTGCGCCCTTCTTCCTCGCCACCTTCTGGAACGACGCCAGCAGATTCCGCTCAGAGAAGACCTTGTCGAACAGTCGGAACCATTTTTCTCCTTCCACTCCCTCTTCGAGAGCCGTCAACATGCGGATTGTCCAGGCGCACGGTTCGACCCATCGCCAACGCGATTGGATCTCTTCGGCTTGTTGAGCCCGGGGCACTGACGCCGATGTGTCTTCCGGTTGCCCGTTCATTCCTCATCCATCTTCCTGGAGCCCTTTGCTCCGTCGGAGTTACCCGACTTCAAAGCTCGTATGGCTCCTCTGACTCCTGCCGGGCTCATGCCTGACGCCTGGCAGGTCTCTCCGCTTCATGTCCCGAACCTTCTGGCCATTCCGTCTCCAACCATCCATCGTCGTCCCAAGGCTGAATCTGGTTGCTTCCTTGGGCGTACCGCCGCAGCTCCTTCACAGGGAAGTGCTGCACCCACTCAGGCAGGGTTCCGCTCGGCGTCCGTTGGGCTTCGCCTTTCCAAGGGGAGGCTCGCCACGACGACAGACCGAATCGAGTTCGTCATCCTACGGACTGGTCATTCACCTCCTGGTGCTCTCCACCTCCCATCACTGGGACGCAGTTCCTTTCGGTTACGGGATGCAGATTCCATCCCGGCGAGGACTTTCACCTCGCTGGTCCGGTGCACTTACGGACGCACCCTTGGCCGGCGTCCGCCGGCTGGGATCTACCCGGCCCTCCGGGCCTGGCCCACGGCGTCACCGATCCAAGCCCGGAGCGGAAGCGACGGGACTCCGGGTCGTTGAGCGAGACCGAAACAGATTTTTCCTCCTCCTCGACGGGACTCCGCCGAAAGCCAATGAGGTTCAATGCAGCCAGACGCGCAGCGAATCCGTATCCACGGCCGGCTGCCGCGCGTGGAGCATGATGCGGCCGAGGGCGCGGACCTCGGCGGCGCGCGAGTGCAGCGCGGGCCACGTTCGCCCAGTGGGCCGCGGCGGCGCGACTGGCCGCTCCCAGCCCCAGGCGTCGCAGGCGGCGTGCCAGAGGTCGTCGAGCCGCTGGCGGCGCACGTGGATCGCGTCGAAGCCGTACCAATCGCCGGGCTGCTCGATGACCGCGGCGTCGTGGGCCCGGGCGATGTCGCGGAGCAAATCGTCGAGCCGGGCGGCCGAGGTCGTGAGTTCGGCGAGGGTGAGCCGGCAGCGGGGCACGAACACCGTCTTGAGCAGCCGCAGCCGGAGGCTGCCCACGCCGGCGATGCTCGCCGTGGGCAGCGCCGTGATCGCCACCCGGCAGCCGCGGTCGGCCAGCCGGCTGACGCTCTCCCGGACCCCCATGGCCACCTGCTCAGGCCCGAGGCCGTAGAGGATCTCGTTGCCCACGTCGGTGACCAGGGCGGCCGGCGGCAGGCCGGCTGCCTCTTCCGCCCGGCAGTCGAGCGCATCCCAGATGCCGCAGGCGAGGATCGACGGCAGCCGTCGCGCCCACACCCGGCTCGTGACCCCGTAGGCCCGGCCGTGGCCCGCGGCCACGAACAGGTCCACGGGCCCGCCGGCCCGCGCGCGGAGCACGGCCGCCAGCCGGGCCAGGCCGCGGGACGCGTTGCTCGCGCCCAGCACCACCGCGCGGCGCCGGCCGGTCAGTTCCAGCGCCGCCACGGCGTCGGCCCGGAGAGATTCTGGAAGCAGGAGATCGCGAGCATCGCGAACATGATGCCGAGGAATTCCTGGCCGCTGCGGAAGCCCCACCAGGCGACGGCCCCCCCGGCGACCATGCCGATCACGCCCGCCATCCGTGCCGCGTCGTTCACGCCGGCGGAGAGCAGCCCCTCGCGGACGATCTGCCCGCCGTCGAGCGGCGGCACCGGCACGAGATTGAGCAGCGGCCAGAACACGTTGACTTCGAGCAGGAACATGAACAGCGCGAGCACCATCGGCGACTCGAACCGTCTGCCGTCGTACAGCCCCAGCGGCTCGGCCACCGCGGGAATCGGAAACGGTACGAGCCAGCCCCCGAGCTTGAGGCCCGCGACCACGAGGGCGGCCAGCGACAGTTGCGCGAGCGGCCCGGCCGCCGACACGAGCAGCCGCTGCACCGGCCGCAGGTGGCGTCGGCCCCAGGAGTCGGGAATGGCCAGGCCGCCGAACTGGTAGAGCACGACGTGGGCCGGCTGGCCGAAATTTCGAAAGGCCAGCGCGTGGCCGAATTCGTGGACGAGCAGCGACACGAGCACCACGCCGATCCAGATCGCGAGGTACTGGAGCATGGCGCGGTTGTCGCCCTCGGCGAAACCCTGGCAGATCTGCCAGCCGAAGAAGGCCGCCCCCAGCCAGAACCACGGCGAGACCCGCACGCGGATGCCCGCCAGTTCGAAGTGGAGGTCGGCCGGCGTGGGCTGCGGTTCGGAAACGATCATGGCGTCAGGCAGCGTACCGTGCCGACCGGTCCTCGGCGCCTGCGGCGCCGGCGGCGATCGCCAGGACCGCCTCGGCCGCCCGGGCCGCGGAGCCCGGCCGGGCCACGTCCCGCGCGACCGCCTCCAGCCGCAGCACGACGCGGGCCCGGCTCGCCGGATCCCGGAGCCAACCGATCACGTGACCCGCCGCCCGCTCCGCGGGATCCTGCGCGGCGAGGTACTCGGGATAGATCGCATCGGCCTCCGCCGGAGGAACCTCCCGCGGCGGCAGGAGCGTGGGCCGGATCGGGCCGATCGGCTCCGGGGAGACGAGCAGGTTGACCAGCGTGATGAACCGCGCGTGGCGGAAGAAGCTCTGCACCACGTAGGCCAGGCCGCTGATCCGGTAGACAATCACCGTGGGCACTCTGGCGACGAGGAGCTCGAGCGACACGGAGCCGCTCACGGCGAGCGCCGCGGTGGCCCGGCCGATCAACTCCCGCGTCCGGCCGGCGACGATCTCGGCGTCGAGCGCCGCGAAGCCGGGGCAGCCCACCGCGAACGCGGCGATCCGCCGCGCATGCCGCTCGTGGAGCGCCGCGATCGTGAAGCGTGCCTCGGGCACCCGCGCCTTCACGAGCGTGGCCGCGCGCACGAGCGAGGCCAGGTTGGCCTCGATCTCCTGGCCGCGGGAGCCGGGCAGCACGAGCACCAGCGGCCGACCGTCCTCCGGCGGCGACCGCCGGACCACGCCGTCGAGCTCGTCGAAGAACGGGTGGCCGACGAGCGTGCTCGAGAGGCCCTGCGCGCGAAACCACTCGTGCTCGAACGGCAGCGCGGCGAGGACGTGATCGACGAGCCGCCGCATCTTTCCGATCCGCCAGCTGCCCCAGGCCCAGACCTGGGGTGGGCAGTAGAAGACCGTGGGGATCCCATGCCGCTTGGCCCGCCAGGCCAGCCACCAGTGGAAGCCGGGAAAGTCGACGAGCACGCACACGTCGGGACGGGCCGTGAGAAAACTCCGCTCGGCCCGCCGGGCGAGGTCCACGAACCGGTGGATGTTGAGGATCACCCGCAGGAACCACATCACGGCGAGCTTCGTCATGTCGGCGACGAGGGTCGCCCCTGCCGCCTCCATCCGCGGCCCGCCGAGGCCGATGCACGTCACGTCGGGCCGCCGCGCCCGCAGGGCCCCCACGAGCAGCGCGGCGTGGTGGTCTCCCGAAGGCTCGCCGGCCGAAATGAAAACGCGCATGACGACGCTCCGCCGCCGAGTGCCTCGGGGTGGGCGGAGTATTTCAGGTTTCGCGGGGCCACCCTAGGCCGGTTTCGCGGGGCTCCGGCAGCCCGAGCGCCACGACGGCTCCGGCCGCGATCACCACCGCGCCGGCGACGAACACGGGCCGAAAGCCGATCGCGTCCACGGCCCAGCCGACCGCCGGCGAGAGCACGAAGGTGGTGCTCATGGGGCTCGTCGCCCTGTCGGCGCTCACGCCGCTGGTGGTGACGGCGCTGTCGCTCGTGCCGCACGCGGTGGGGGTGAAGTGGTTCTGGATCGTCTATGTGCCGCTGGGGCTCAACCCGATCTCCCTGAAGCTGTTCACGAACTACGCGCTCGAGCTCGCGCCCTCGGTGGCCGAGCACCCGCGCTACGTGAGCGCGGTGGGAGCCGCACTGGCCGCGCCCTTCGTGCTCTCGCCGGCGGTCGGCTGGGCCGTGGACGCGATCGGCTTTCGGCCCGTGTTCGTCGCCGGC
>JBJTIV010000174.1:0-3786 GCA_046095145.1 Planctomycetaceae bacterium | reverse complement strand
GCCGGCGACGAACACGGGCCGAAAGCCGATCGCGTCCACGGCCCAGCCGACCGCCGGCGAGAGCACGAAGGGCGCGGCCAGTGCGGCTCCCACCGCGCTCACGTAGCGCGGGTGCTCGGCCACCGAGGGCGCGAGCTCGAGGGCGTAGTTCGTGAACAGCTTCAGGGAGATCGGGTTGAGCCCCAGCGGCACGTAGACGATCCAGAACCACTTCACCCCCACCGCGTGCGGCACGAGCGACAGCGCCGTCACCACCAGCGGCGTGAGCGCCGACAGGGCGACGAGCCCCATGAGCACCACCTTCGTGCCCCGGCGGTCGGCAGCCGGCCCGGCCACCACGCTCGCCGCGGCGGTGGCCGCGTTCTGCACGACGACCCAGGTGAGCAGGCTGCCGATCGCGCTGCCGAGCCGGTCGCGGGCGAACGCCTGGTAGTGCGGAAACAGCATGATCACCGCGGAGAAGCAGGCGGCCACGACCGCCAGCCGCACGAGCGCGGGGTCCGCGGCGAGCGTGCGGCTCCAGTCCGTGATCGCGGCCCGCAGGGCCGCGATCACGCCACCCGGCGCGGCCGCCGACGGCGCGACAGCGTCGGGCGGCTCGTCGAGCAGCGGCGGGATCAGGGCCGAGACCGCGAAGAACGCGGCCGTGGCGGCGAAGATCTTCGGGAACCCGCCGGGCGACCCGAGCCAGGGCCCGAGCAGCACGAGCGCCGCGACGATCGCCGCGGCGCTGCCCACCGTCACGCTGACCACGAGCGCCCGGCCGCGGTGGCCCGGCGGCACGAGCTTGCCCTGGAGCGCCGCCGCCACGAGCTGGTTGAGCCCGTTGGTCATCGAAAACAGCGCGTAGAGCACGAGGAACACGCCGGCCAGCAGGTCGGGCCGCCGGGCCTCGAGCGGTCCCCAGACCGCGGCGAGCACCGCGAAGCAGGCGGCCATGCCCAGGCTCGTGCCCACGAGCGACCACTTCTTCACCGGCCGCCGCGCCAGCGGTCCGGCGAAGAACAGCGGCGGCAGGCTCTGGCCGCCGCGGTTGAGCACCGGCAGGAGGCCGCGGAGCACCCCCGAATCGACGACGGCGTCGAGCACCGCCGGCATGATGATCGTCTCGGTCTTGAAGATCCAGCCGACGCGGAGGACGATCTGGTGGCACTCCAGCCAGAACGTGTTCCGGACCTCGCGGACCGATTCCCGGCCCGGATCGACTGTCGCTGTGCGCCGCATGTCGGCGGAGCATGAGGGTTTTTCGGCATGAAGTCCATGCGGATCGCGGCGGCGCTCGTGGCCTGCGGCGTCGTGTCGGTCACCGCGGCCCACGCCGCGGAGCGGTTCGTCTGGTTCGGCACCTACACCCGGCCGCGGACGACCGCGGAGGGCATCTACGTGGCGCGGTTCGACGACGAAACGGGCGCGGCGAGCGAGCCCGCGCTCGCGGCCGAGGCCCGCGATCCCTCGTTCCTCGCGCTCCATCCGCGGCTGCCGGTGCTCTACGCGGTGAGCGAGATCGCGGGCGCCGCAGGCCGACCGGCCGGCGGCGTGATCGCCTTCGCGATCGACGAGCGGACGGGGACGCTCGCGCGCATGAACGAGCAGCCGTCGGGCGGAGCCGGCCCCTGCCACGTGACCGTCGATTCCGCAGGCCTGGTCGTGCTCGCGGCCAACTACGGCGGCGGCAGTGTGATCTGTCTCGGCCTCGAGGCAGACGGGCGGCTGAAACCCGTCGTCACCGGCACGCCGGGCGGATTCCTCGAGCACGCCTGGGATCGCGCCGGTGAGTCCGGCATCGATCTGCAGCGGCAGGACAAGCCCCACGCTCATTCGGTCGACGTCGCCCCTGACGGATCCTTCGCCATGGTCTGTGACCTCGGGCTCGACCGCGTGCTCCTGCACCGGCTCGACCGGACGCGGGCGACCCTCGAGCCGCTGCCCACGTCGGCGACACTGCCCCCCGGCTCCGGCCCTCGCCACCTCGCGATGCATCCAGATGGCCGACGCGCGTGGTGCGTCAACGAACTGTCACTGTCGATCGGTGCACTCTCCTACTCGTGCCGCTGCGGACTCTTCTCGAAATACAAGACGTTCACCATGCTCCCGGCCGACGCGACCGACCGCAGCGGCTGGTCCGCCGCGGAGATCGCCGTGCACCCGGCAGGGACGTTCCTCTACGCGAGCCTCCGCGGCCACGACTCGATCGCGATGTTCCGGATCGTGGGCGACACGAGCGACCTCGAGTTGCTCGGCGCCGAGCCCGCCCGCGTGAAGACGCCCCGGCACTTCGCGATCGACCCCACGGGCCGCTTCCTGCTGGCGGCCGGGCAGAATTCCGACACGGTGGCCGTGTTTCGAATCGACCGTGAGACGGGCCGGTTGGCCTTCACCGGCAACTCGATCGCCGTGCCGGCTCCGGTCTGCGTCGCCTTCGCCCGTCAGTCGGTGGCCAGCAGCAGTTCGAGATAGCTCCGCCGCTCCGGGGCGCCACAGCCGAGTTCCCGGGCCAGCGCCTCGACGTGGCGGCGGGCCGCATCGAGGCCCTCCTCCGCGGACCACAGTTCGATCTCGAGAAAATCGCCCAGGCCCGCCACGTGGTCGAGGGCGACCTCGATCTCGTGACCGTCGCGGTGCACGACCGCGATCCGCCGCCGCTTCGCCACCTCGCGGACCGGCCGGAAGCCCAGGGCCTCGAGCAGGTCGGTCCAGCGGGCGATCGCGGTGGCTCCGTCCGCGGGGATCGCCAGGGGCAGCTCGATCTCCCGCCGCGTCTTCGTGGTGGCGTCGAGCCGCGGTCCCTTCCAGGTGAGCGCCGCGTGGTCGCCGACCCGCCGCAGCCGCAGCGCCTCGTCGGTGGCGGCGAAGTCCCGCGCCGGATGGGCGAAATAGCGGTCCACCTGCTCCTCGGCCGCGGCGAACGGCGCCCCGAGGTCGGCGAGCTGCCGCTCGACCGCGGCAGCGTCGGCGACGCGAAACTTGAGTTCGACCTCGTACACTGTCGTCGCCGTGGCCCCGGTCCCGTCGCTCGCCCCGTCTCCGCTCCGCGAAAGCCGCCGCCGATGATAGCCCGCCGTCCGTCACCGTGCGGCATCGTCGTCGTCGCGACGCTTCTCGCGGCCTGTCTCGGCTGCGACGCGGGCCGCCGCGACCATCCCGCCGTGGGCCGCGGGCTCGGCGAGTTGCCGCTCCTGGCCCTCGGCCGCGACGCGGCCGCGCCGGGGGTCGTCGGCAAGGTGACGCTGCTCAACTTCTGGGCCGCGTGGTGCCCGCCCTGCCGCCGGGAACTGCCGGGGCTCGCCCGGATCGCCGCGCGGCTGGCCGACGAGCCCCGCTTCCAGCTCGTGGCCGTCAACGTCGGCTCGCGCGGCGCCGACGAGCCCGCGGAGCTCGCCGCCGAGACGCGGGAGTTTCTCGCCGCGCAGGGCATCGCCCTCGATGCCTGGGCGTTCGGCGACGCGCTCGGCCGCGCGACGCTGGCGACGGTGCTGGGCCTCGACGGCATTCCGGCCACGTTCCTGGTCGGCCCCGACGGCCGCATCCGCCGCGCCTGGGTGGGCTACCGCGGCGGCGACGAGGCCGAGATGGCCCGCGAGGTGTTCGCGCTCCTGAAGGAGTGAGTGGCGGGGAGTGAGTCCCGTCGAGGAGGAGGAAAAATCTGATCCGGTCTCGCTCAACGACCCGGAGTCCCGTCGCGTCCGCGCCGGGGGTGGGTAGGTGGCGACGTGTGCCCGGCCGGGAGGGCCGGGGTGTGTGCCGCGGGCGGGAGCCCCCCGGGGGAGTGAGACACAGGGGCCCAGC
>JBJTIV010000173.1:0-4719 GCA_046095145.1 Planctomycetaceae bacterium | reverse complement strand
GGTTTGGTCGCCGCCCAAATCCGACAGCAAACAGCAACAAACACGTGAAATCGACGCGTTGAGATGCGTTGCTTCTCGATGCCTTTCTCCGCGCCCAAGTGCAATGGCGACCTAGACTTCGATCATTTTTCTCGCAAGATTTCCCCGATTTCGCTGGCCGGAGCCTCAGGTTTCCTAAACCGTAGGTCGGCAGTTCGATCCTGCCCGGGGGTACTGGGTTTCTGCGTCCTTCACGACATCAAGCGTTTTTTCGCGGGCGCGATGCAGGGTTGATGGCTCCTGATGGCCCGTGACGGGCCCTGATGGTGCCGGATTCGGGAAACATGCTTATTCCCGGTTGGTCATGGTGCCGTAACGCACGGGTTTTTCGCGGTCACCCGCAGCGGCGGCGGGCAAACTGACGCGCTTGGGCGCGCCGCGATACGTGACTGTCGAGCAGCTAGACACCGCGGCCGACCAGCCATTGGCCGAGCGACACGCTGAGATGGCGAGCGCGGCCGTCGGGCTGCTGCTCGTAGAGTTTCAGGATCACCGAGCCGTCCGGCATGTAGCCAACATGCCGCACCGGCCGGTCGTTGAATGTGGTGATCTTCACCATGGGACCTTCCGTGAGAAAAAGAAGGCAGGGGCGCGCCCGAAGGCACCGCCCCTGCCGTGAAAAACACAAGAGGTTGCTCGGACTCAGGTGCCCGGCGGCCATGGCCCCGCTAGGCGGCTGGCTCGCTCGCCTCGGGGCTGCGGAGAGTTCCGGCGGGGAACGTCACGCTTCCCGGAACACGAAGTAGACGGCCCCGCAGATGCACATCGCCGCCCACAGGTAGTTGAGCTTCAGGGGCTGCTTCATGGAGAGCACCGCGAACGGCACGAACACGGACAGCGCGATCACCTCCTGCAGGATCTTCAGCTGCCCGAGGTTCATCGTCGTGTAGCCGATGCGGTTGGCGGGCACCTGCAGCAGGTACTCGGCGAGCGCCACACCCCAGCTCACGAAAGCCGCAATAAACCAGGGCCTGCCGCTCATGTCCTTGAGGTGGGCGTACCATGCGAACGTCATGAACACGTTCGAGCAGATCAGCAGCAGCGTCGTCTGGAGCAGGACGGGCATGGTGTAGCACGAATCGCACTGTCTACAACAAACGTATCGGCAGCGAGCGGACCCTGATTCGCTGGGGTTCCAGCACCACGACGGCGCCGCGTTCGATACTCGGCGCTATCTCGGCAAGATTGGCGATCAAAAGCTTGACCTGGCCGATCGGGTTTCGGGGTGTCGCTCCACGAAACAGAATCACCGACGGCCTCGCCGAATTTCGAATCGCGAGAATCGTGCCGAAGTCGGTATCCGCTGAGACGATAACACGTTGATCGCGGTCAGCGTGCTCAAACATCGTTACGTCATCCGCAGCCGCGAGCCCAAGATCCCTCACGTGAATTGCATCATGGTCCGCTTGCCGCGGGCCTTCTGCGACGACCGGCGAGAGAGCATTGTCGATGAGGAATCTCATGACGCATGCAGCAGCGGAAGTTCCCGCTCACGCACGGCCTCAGCGGCGAAAGCGAGCGTGGCGTGAACATCCTCCGCCTGCAGGTCGGGAAACGCCCGACGAATTTCTTCCTGCGTCATTCCTTCCGCAACCATGCCGACGACGGTCGCCACAGGAATTCGCAGGCCACGAATACACGGCACGCCATTCATCTGCTTTGGATCGACGGTAACTCTGTTCATGGCTGCAATACCGGCGAAGGGACAGAAGGGTCGTTGTCCATCAACTCGAGTATACCGCCGAGGGTGTCATGATGTCCGGCGGCGTCTACCGCCGCCCTTGCGCTCGCCCGCCTTCAGCCAGTGCTTGCTGCACCACTGCGGCACATGGTCGGGCTTCTCCGTCAGGCGGCTGTACGGCTCCGGAAGACCGGCCTCCTCCATCAGCCGCGTGATCCACGCGCAGTTCTCCATGCGGTACTTGCTGAGGCCGACCTCCTTGGCGATCTCCTTGTAGGTCTTGCCCTCCAGTCGCCGCGCGACGATCAGCCGCGCGTGCTTCACGAGCTGCGGCTCGTCGAACGCATTCACCAAGAGCGTCCGCTCGAGCAGCGACTGAGGCTCGGCGGCCGGCTCGCTCCTCGACCGCCTGCCGCCGGGCCCGCACCACCGCGAGCTCCCGCTCCCGGTCGGCCAGCCGCGAGGTGAGCGACGCGAGGGCACCGTCGGCCCCCTCGATCGCCGTCGAGAGCCTCTCGATCGCCGCCATGAGCTTTTTCTCGTCCTTCTCGAGCTTCTTGAGCTCGGCGGCCACCGACCCGCCCTTCGCGTGAAGCTCCCGCCCGCGGGCGAGCACCGCGTCGCGGACGCCATCGAGCGAGAGCACCTCGGCGACCACGGCCTCGAGGATCGCCGGATAGACCCGCTCCCGCATGCAGTAGCCGTGGTACCAGCACTGGCCCTTCGACGCTCCCGAGCACAGGAAGTGGCCGTCGGCGAGGCTCGCGGCACGACACGCTCGTGGTTCGCGCGATCGTCATTCCCCGAACACGGCGAATCCCCGCTCGATCACGAGCAGCCGGCCCGGCCGGCAGGTGGCCCAGTCCTCGCCGTCGGTGAGCGGCCGCGACGCGATCACGTAGCCCCGCTGGTCGGGCGCCTTCTCCTCGTCGAGGTCGGCCTCCCAGTCCTCGTCGCGGAGGCTCACGTGGCAGAAGGGCGACTCCCGCCGCGTCCACGCCAGGCCGTTGTAGCCGTCGGCATCGTGGTAGCAGTAGAGCCGCCGGCCATCGGAGAAGAGCAGGTTCAGGTGGCCGAGCGCGTTGAGATCCCGCAGAAAGTCCTCGAGGGCGGCGTAGTCGGAGAGCGGTTCCGCCGCGGCACGGTCCGGCCCGCGTGCGGCCCGCTCGGCGCCGAGCCACGTGAGCACCGCGCCCATCGCGAGCTCCGAGTCGGTCTGGCCCTCGGGCGTGAAGTCGGGGCCGACCGACTTCTTCAGCCGCGACACGTCGAGCGTGCCGTTGTGGGCGAACGTGAACGTGCCGCCGGCGAGCGGCCGGGAGAAGGGATGCGTGTTGGCCGGGCTCACGCGGCCGCGGCTGGCGGCCCGCACGTGGCCGATGAAGAGCGGCGCGTGGAGCGGGTCCCGGTCGGGGAGCGTGGCGGCCGCATCACTCTCCTCGGCGTTGATCGGCTCCTTGTGGATCGTGGTCGTGCGTCCCGAGATCGCCGCGAGCCCCCAGCCGTCGGGGTTCCGCCACCCCCGGTGCCGAAAACCGCGGAACGACAGCCCGGGCGACACCGGCTTGTTGAACGCAAGTCCGAGCAGTTCACACATCGGTCAGGGTTCTCCTGCGGCCCGGGACAGACGACGGTGCGTTTCGTGGCCTCGTGGAATCCGGTGGCAAGCCTCGCGGGACGACGGTGGTCCCGCGCGACACGACAGCCCACTACACTCGGAAGCAATGCCTGTGTCCGGCGATGAATTCCTGCGACTCGAGAGCCTCATCTTCAGGCCGGTCTCCACGCGTCCCGACTGGCTGAAGGCCTGGAGGCACGAGGCCCAGCACTTGCTGTTTCTGGCGCGGCGGGCCACGGATGACGACAACGACGAACTCGTGCAGGAACTCGAAGACCAGGCCAGGGAGATGGCGGACATGGTGGAAGCCAGGCTCTCGGCCGAGGGGCTGTGAGCGGGAACGACACGCTGTTCATGCGGACGCAAAGAAAAAAAGACTGCCGCCCCACGAGGGGGCGGCAGCCGTAGGAACCGTGTGGTGGGCTGCATCAACGGCAGGCCCGTCGACTCGCCGTCAGCGGCGCAGCCCTCCGGTACAGTCGTGCGTCACTCGACCACCTCCTTTCGCCAGAGGAATCCCAGCCGTCGCGATCACTGCGAGATCGCCGCCAGGCTGTTTTCTCCCCGGCCGTCGCCAGGGAACGATCCGGGAAGTGTAGGCGGTTCGCCGGCTGCGGGGCGAGATTCGGGACGCGAGCCGCGCCGCCCGGCCTCCAACGGCCCGGTCGGCGGGCTTTTGCGGGTACCGCCGCACGTGGCGGGCGGCTACAACCCCCGCCCTGCGCCGCAGGCCGAGGAGCCGGCTCTTGATCCCGCGATCCGCCACCGTGCCGCCGCGACCGCCGTGCGCGGCGGTCGGGATCGCGCTCGTGGTCGCGGCCTCCGCGGTCGCGGGGCCGCCGCCGGACGACCGGCGGGTGGCGCTCATACCGCCGATCGACTTCAACCTCGAGGAAGACACGTTCGCCAGCGAGCCGATCTCCGACGCCGATCCCGAGGCCGCCGCGCCCCGCCGCCGCGGCGGGCCGCCGTTCGGCGCCGCGGCGCCGGTCTCCATCGGGGCCTTCTGGGCGCCGGCGGCGGCGGTCGACGGACAGGATGCCGACCTGGCCGTCAACGCCGAGTTCGCGCGGGTCGCCATGCCGCTGGGCGTGCCGGCCGAGGGGAAGCCGCTGTGGCTGGCGATCGCCAAGTTCGGCCGGCTGGAACTGGCGACCGACGCGGTGCTGCCCGACTCCGGCCAGCCTGTTCCCGACCAGCTCTGGCTCGTCGAGACGGGGTTCATGCACATCCGGCCGCTCGACGGCGGCGGCACGCTCGGCGGGTCATTCGTCTTCGGCTCGGCCAGCGACCGCCCCTATGCCGCATTCCGCGACCTCACGCTGATGACCGTGGGATTCTGGAACACGCCGGCACGCAATGAACGCGACGAGTGGAGCGT
>JBJTIV010000172.1:0-4541 GCA_046095145.1 Planctomycetaceae bacterium | reverse complement strand
CTGCCCCAGCGCCGGCCCGGCCGCCAGGGCGATGCACACGCAGGCCAGTCCAGCGGCACCCCGCCAGCGGGACGCGAACGGTTTCACACGAGCAGTCATTGCTTCCCCCCTCGCCAACCTCTCGATCCACGAATCGAGAGGCCATTTTCGAGTACGAAAATTCCCTGTTACCTGTATTTCCGGCAGAATCCGGAAAAGTGCCATTCCGGGTTCCGCGGGGCCTGAGGCCGGCGAATGAACCGGGAAATTCCGCATCCACGGGTCAGTCGGCGTCGGCATTGAGCGGCTCGTCGACCACGAACGGCTCCGGGAAGTCGGCGGCCCGGTCGCCGCCGCGCGAGCGGAGCCGCTTGTCGTTCACGCCGCCCTTGGGCTGGTTCAGGGGGATCTCCATGCCGCCAAGCTCCCCCATGAGGCGGTAGAGCTCGTCCTCCATGGTGCGGGCGATCCGCGCATGGGCCGGGTCATAGCGCAGGTTCCTCGACTCCTGCGGATCGGCTTCAAGGTCGTACAGCTCGTCGGCATCCCAGAGGCCGTAGTACGTGATGTACTTGCGGGTACGCGTGCGCAGCGCGAAGGTCGTCGGGGTCTGCGGAAAATTCTTCTCCCAGTAGTAGACGTAGAGGAAGTGCTCGCGCCAGGGAATGCTCTCCCCGCGGGCCAGCGGCAGGAAGCTCCGGCCGTCCATGTGAGGCGGGGGCTCGAGGCCCATCGCCTCCATCACCGTCGGCGCGATGTCGACGTTGGCGATCATCTGGTCGAGCACGGTGCCGCGCGGGATGATCGCCGGGCATCGCACGACCAGCGGCACCCGCATGGAGGCCTCGTGGGCCGTCCGCTTGTCGATGAGCCCGTGCTCGCCGAACATGAAGCCGTTGTCGCCCATGTAGATGACGAGCGTCTCGTCGAGGATGCCCATCTTCTCGAGCTGCCCGAGCACGCGGCCGATGCTGTCGTCGACGGACCGGAGGGTCTCGCAGTAACGCTTGTAGTACCGCTCGATGTCGAGCTGGCTGTGGTAGGGGAAGTCGACGCCGTGCCACGAGTTGCGCTGGTCACGCAGCCACCGCGGCGTGAGCCGATCGGCGGCCGTGGTGAGTTCCGTGGTCGGTCGCGTGAAGGGGAGGTCCCGGCAGCTGTCCTCGTAGCGCTCCTCGGGCGTGAAGTTGGCGTGCACGGCCTTGTGCGAGAGGTAGAGGAAAAACGGCTGCTCCGCTGGCTTCTGCCGCTCGAGCCAGTCGATCGCGTAGTCGGTCAGTTCCGTGGTGATGTAGCCGGCCTGCTTGACCCGCCGGCCATCGACGTTGAGCGTGTAGTCGGGGGTGGGCGGCAGGTAGTGGCCCTGACCGGCGAAGCTCACCCAGCGGTCCCAACCAGGCTGGGGGCTGTCGCTCTCCCCGCCCATGTGCCACTTGCCGATGAACGCGGTCGCGTAGCCGGCTTGCTGGAGATACTGCGGGAAGTAGACGGTGCCGGGCGGGATCGGTCGGTTGTTGTCGATCACCCGGTGCCGGAACGTGTAGAGGCCGGTGAGGATCGACGCCCGGCTCGGCGAGCAGAGCGAGGTCGTCACGAGCGCATTCCTGACGTGGGCCCCGTTCGCCGCCATCGAGTCCATCGCCGGCGTCGTGGCGAAAGGGTGGCGGAGGAAGCCCATGGCGTCGTAGCGGTGGTCGTCGGAGAGGATGAAGACCACGTTGCGGGGCTTCGCCCCCGGAATCCGCTCCGGAACGATCTCGGCGGGCACCGGGGCCGCGGCATGGAGGAGCCCCGGGGCGAGCATCAGCAGGCAGGCGAGCGATCGGCGCATGGTTGTCTCCGCGGGCGGAGTGATGTGGTCAGGGGCTCGGAGGCTGCCATGGCGTGGCGCCGCCGCGCTGGACGTGCCGACGGATCGCCGCGGACACCTCCGCCACTTTCGCGGGGTGGGCCGCGGCGAGGTTGCTCCTCTCCTGCGGGTCGTCCGCGAGGTGATACAGCTCGAAGGGGCTGAAGGGGTCGTTCCGCAGGAGCTTCCAGTGGCCGCGGATCAGGGCCTCGTAGGCGTGGCCACCGTAGCGCAGGCCGCCTTCCCGGCGGACGAAATACAGGTCCCGGGGGCCGGCGATTTCCCCGCCCCGCAGCACGGGCGCGAGGCTGACGGCGTCGAGGTCGTCGTCGGCCCTGGCGCCGGCGAGTTCCACGCAGGTCGGATGGAGGTCGAACACGAGGCCGGCGTGGTCCGTGCGGGATCCGGGCCTGACGACGGCCGGCCAGCGCACCAGGAACGGCACGCGGAGGCCGCCGTCGTAGTGGTCCTGCTTGCCGCCCCGCCACGGCTCGTTGCTCTGCCCGTGCGCGAGCGAGCCGCCGTTGTCCGAGGTGAAGACGACGACGGTGTCGTCGGTGAGCCCCGTTTCATCGAGCGCGGCGAGCACCCGGCCGATGCCGGCATCGAGGTGTTCGACGAAGGCGACGGTGCGGGCCCGCGGCTCCGGCATGTCCGGCGCCCGGCGCCGCACCCGGTCCAGCCACTCGGCCGGCGGTTCGATCGGGAAGTGCGGCGCGGTGTAGGCCAGATACAGGAAGAACGGCCGGGCGGCGGACGTGGCCCGGTCGCGGAGGTAGGCGACCGCCCAGTCGCTGAACAGGTCGGTGGCGTGCCCATCTGGATCGATCGGCCGGGCGTCGAGCCGCATCAAGTTGCGTCCCTGCCGGAGGTGGGTCGTGTGGCTGTCCATCAGGTCGCCGAGAAAGCCGTGGAAGTGCGCGAAGCCCCGCTCGGTCGGCGTATTGGGCGACTCGAGGCCCAGATGCCACTTGCCGATGAGCGCCGTGTCGTAGCCGGCCGCGCCGAGCACGTCGGCCAGGGTGTGCCGGCGCGGGTCGAGATATCCCCACGAATCGTCGGGGTCGGTGCGGATCACGCCGGGCACGCCGACCCGATCCGCGTGGCAGCCCGTCAGCAGCGCCGCCCGCGAGGGCGAGCAGACCGTGGCGTTCGCCCGCATGGCCGTGAACAGCATGCCCTCGGCGGCGAGGCGGTCGATGTGGGGCGTCCGCACGTCCGCGGCGCCGTACGCCGACACGTCGCCGTAGCCCTGGTCGTCGGCGAGGATGACGAGGACGTTCGGTCGTGGCGGGGCGGCCATCCCGATCACGGGCACGAGCGCGGCGAGACAGGCCAGCGCCCGGCCGCAGCAGCGGTGCAGGCGGCTCGCGATGCCGCCCGCCCGCGGCGACGCATGTCCCCGACCATGACGCGACGTCACGGCAGCGCCGTCGCCTCGCCCCGGTTCATGCTGCTGGCCGCCTGCCAGGCCGTCAGGTCGACGTTGTCCGCCACGAACCGCACGGAGCCGTCGCAAAACGAGCACATCACGCCGCCCGGGTGCCTGCTGCGGGAGGCCGAGGTGCACGGGTTGTCGGAGGTCACGGGCGTGCAGGGCAGGCCGGTCTCCGGACGGTGGATGCAGTAGCCGACATCGTTTGTCGGAGAGTTGGGGGCCACCCGGGTCATCAATTGGTACGAGCCGCCGCTCGGATTCCAGATCCTGCCGCGGCGGTCGGGTTCCTGGCCGGCGTCAGATGGCGCCTGGACCATCTCCATGAGCATCAGTGTCTTGCTCGTGCCGTCGGTGATGTCTGCGAAGCGGGCACCGTAGTCGCTGAAGAAGGGGGCCTTGTAGGTCTGGGTCCCGAACGTGTTCTGCCCCCAGTTCACGCCGTAGCTGCCCTTGCGGTCGCCGCCGGTCCCCTGGGCACTCTCCATCACGCGTGACGTGTCGCTCGGGCACTGATACGCAGGAATCACCTGGCCAACGATGGCGATCTGCGCCAGCCAGCTCTTCTTGAAGTCGTAGAGTTCGGCCCGGCTCCGGTCCTCGATGAAGGGCAGCAGGAACACCACGGTGGGGGACAGGACCGTGCCGCTGGTCGTCGTGAGAAACTTCTTGTTGCCGGGCGGCAGGGTCTTCTTCGCGTCGTGGTACAGGTGCATCGCCAGTCCGAGCTGCTTCTGGTTGTTGCTGCACGAGCTGCGCCGCGCCGCCTCGCGGGCGGACTGCACGGCCGGCAACAGCAGGCCGATCAGCACCGCGATGATGGCGATCACCACGAGCAGCTCGACGAGCGTAAAGGCTTTGGGCCGTTGGAATGACGACTTCATGCGAAGACTTTCGAGCTGCGGGCACCGACCCATCGGGGCCGGACGGCGCTCCCCGTCTCTTGTTCCGTTCACGGCGTCAAAAGTGCCACCAACCGCGGCGGATCACGCCCGCTGCCACCGTCAGGCCCATGATTGCGAGTCCCCAGGCGGACGGCTCCGGCACGCCGGCCATCTCGGATACGCCACCGAGCGGCCCACCCAGCGTCCCCAGTCCGGCCACCGGCAGGTACGACGGCGTGCCGTACAGTGCCGCGCCGTTGAGCAGCGAGACGTCGGTCGAGTTCACGTCGCCCGAGTAGTTGTAGTCACCCTGCTGCCACGTCGCCGGCGCACCCGCGTTGTACCGGCCGCCGCCGTTGACCAGCGAGATGTCCGTCGAGTTCACCACCCCGTC
>JBJTIV010000171.1:0-7466 GCA_046095145.1 Planctomycetaceae bacterium | reverse complement strand
CCAGTTCACCGGGCCGGCGGTGCCGAGCACCCGAGTCGCGAGGTCCGCGATGATCGCCACCTCGGCCCGCGGGCCGCCCGTCTCCGTGACCTCGTGCCGCGGCGCGCCGCCGTCGGAGAGCCGCACGTAGCTGAACATGCTCTCCTGCGTGGAGGGCTCCGGCTCCTCGTCGCGGGCGAGCACCGGCAGGATGAGCGTCTCCTCGGCGCCGGTGCCCCAGGCGTGGCCCGTGTTGAGCGACGTGCTGAGATACACGACCGTGTCGACCCGGCCCAGGGCCCGGCCCGCGAAGGCGGCGTCGGGCGTGGCGCCGTAGAGGTTGCCGCCGAGGCACAGGGCGAACCGCATCCGGCCGGCGTCGGCCGCGTCGAGGCACTCGAGCGTGTCGTAGCCCTTGGCCGTCGGCAGCGCCACTCCGTAGTGGGTCTCCAGCCGCTCGAAGATCGCCTGCTTGAGCTGCGGCGTGACGCCCACCGTGCCCATGCCCTGGATGTTGGAGTGGCCGCGGATCGGCTGCAGGCCCGCTCCCGGCCGGCCCACCATCCGCCGCATCAGCGCCAGCGCCGCGATCGCCTGCACCGTGGCCGACCCGTGGAGGTGGTGGGTCACGCCCATCGTCCAGGCGAACACGGTCCGCCGGCTGGCGGCATAGCGGCGCGCCACCTCGTCGATGTCGGCCCGGCCCACGCCCGACGCGGCCACGATCTCGTCCCACGAGAGCCCGTCGAGCCGGGTCGCGAGGTCGGGCCAGCCCGTGGCGTGCAGGTGCAGGAACTGCTCGTCGACGATCGGATCCTCCGCGCCGCCCGATTCCCGGCCCGCGCCCGCCTCCGCGTGCAGCTCCCGCAGCCGCTTCATCAGGCCGTAGACGAAGGCCAGGTCACCGCCGACGAACGGCTGCACGTAGGCGCTCGCGATCTCCGCGCCGAACAGGAGCGCCCACGGGTCGCTGGGCACCGAGAAGTTCACCAGGCCTGTCTCGACGATCGGGTTGACCACGATCACCTGACCGCCGCGGCGGCGGACCATCATGAGCGTGCGCATCATCCGCGGGTGGTTGCTCGCGGGATTGCCGCCGACGAGGAACACGCAGTCGGCCCGTTCCATGTCGTCGAGCGTGACCGTGCCGGCGCCGGTGCCGATCACGCTCGCCAGCCCCACGCCACTGGCCTGGTGGCAGTAGTAGGAGCAGTTGTTGACGTGGTTCGTGCCGTGCAGCCGGGCGAAGAGCTGCAGCAGGAAGCCCGCCTCGTTGCTCGAGCGGCCGCTGACGTAGCAGAACGTCTCCTCGCGCGGGGCCGCCCGCAGCCGCGCAGCGATCCGCTCCAGGGCCTCGGCCCAGGGAATCGGCCGGTAGTGCTGGGAGCCCTTCTCGAGGATCACCGGCTGCACGAGCCGGCCCGAGTGCTCGAGCTCGCGGGGCGAGAAGCGGCGCAGCTGCGGGACCGAGTAGGTGGCGAAGAAGTCGGGCCGCACCGCCCCCTGCATGTCGGCGACCATCGCCTGGAGCGACTTCTTGCAGACCTCGGGAAAGTGGCCGGCCTCGTTGACCATGCCCCCGGCCTGCCCGCCCATGCCCAGCGCGCAGGTCTTGCAGGCGTTCTTCGAGCGCATGGCCCGCCAGAACCGCCACACACCCCCGGCCTCGCGGGCCTTCTGCAGCGTGTAGGCCACGGCCCGCCACCCGCCGCCCGTGGTCACCCGCCCGAAGAAGCGTCCCACGGGCTCAGCTCAAGCTCACGGTCACGGTCTTGTGCTCGAGGTAGGGGTCGAGCCCCTTCTCGCCGAGCTCGCGGCCGAAGCCCGACTGCTTGAAGCCGCCGAACGGCGCCCGTGCGTCGAAGACGTCGTAGCAGTTGACCCACACCGTGCCGGCCCGCAGCCGCTTGGCCACCTGGTGCGCCCGGGCCACGTCGCGGGTCCAGACGGCGGCCGCGAGGCCGAAGTTCGTGGCGTTGGCCCGGCGGATGAGCTCCTCCATGTCGGAGAACTTCAGCACCGAGAGCACCGGTCCGAAGATCTCCTCGCGGGCGATCGCCATCTCGTCCTTGACGTTCGTGAACACCGTCGGCTCCACGAAGAAGCCCCGGTCGCCCACCCGCTTGCCGCCGGTGGCGCAGGTGGCCCCGTCGCGCTTGCCCGACTCGATGTAGCCCATGATCTTGTCGAACTGGGCCTTGTCGACCTGCGGTCCCTGCTCGGTGGCCGGATCGAAGGGATCGCCCACGCGCCGCGCGCGGCTCTGCGCCACCACCCGCTCCACGAACTCGCCGTGGATCGTGTCCTCGACGAACAGCCGCGAGCCCGCGCAGCAGCACTGGCCCTGGTTGAGGAAGATGCCCACGTGGGCTCCCGCGGCGGCCGCCGCGAGGTCGGCGTCGGCGAACACGATGTTGGGGCTCTTGCCGCCGAGCTCGAAGGTCAGCCGCTTCATGTGGTCGGCGGCCTGCCGCATGATGACCTGCGCGGTCTCGCCCGAGCCCGTGAAGGCCACCTTGTCGATGCCCGGGTGCTTCACGATCGCGGCGCCGGCCGTGGGACCGAAGCCCGGCACCACGTTGATCACGCCGTCGGGCACCCCGGCCTCCTGGGCCAGCCGCGCCAGCCGCAGGCAGGTCAGCGGCGTCTGCTCCGCCGGCTTCATCACGATCGTGCAGCCGGCCGCCAAGGCCGGCCCCCACTTCCACGACACCATCAGGATGGGGAAGTTCCAGGGGATGATCTGCCCCGCCACGCCCACCGGCTCGCGGCGGGTGTAGCAGAAGTAGTTGCCGTTGATCGGGATCGTCTGCCCGTGGATCTTGTCGGCCCAGCCGGCGTAGTAGCGGATGCAGTCGAGCGCCAGCGGGATGTCGATCAGCCGCGCGTCGCGCACGGGCTTGCCGTTGTCGAGCGACTCGAGCGCCGCCAGCTCGTCGATCTCCGCCTCGATCAGGTCGGCCAGCCGCAGCATGATCCGGCCGCGCTCCCGCGCGTCCATCCGCGGCCACGGCCCCTCGTCGAAGGCCTTGCGGGCGGCCCGCACGGCCGCCTCGACGTCGGCCGCGTCGCCCTCGGCGACGCTCGCGATCACCTCCTCGGTGGCCGGATTGACCGTGTCGAACGTCTGGCCGCTCGTGGCGGGCGTCCACGCACCGTCGATGAGCAGCTGCGTCTGGCGGATCTGGGGCTTCGTCGCCTTGCGGGGGGCCGTTGCGGTGGCCATGGGAGACCTTTCATGCACGCGGAACGGGGGCTTATGGATCGCGGGAAAACTCCGCCCCCCGGCAGGGAATTTGCCTCGCGAATCGTACCTGCTGTAGCCTGACGCGTTCAAGCATTCCGGGGCCCGCGAGCGGCGGCGCCCGGACCGGTCGGCCGGCCGGAACCCTCCCTCCCTCGGCCGCAGTCAAGGAGTCTCACGCGATGCATGCAGTGCGTTTTCTCGCCGTGGCGATGATGGCGATCGTGATCGCGGGTGTTGCCGTGGCCCGCGCGGAAGTCACCAGCGGCCCCCCGGTGGGCGAACGGGTCGGCGCGTTCCAGGTCACGAAGGTCGCCGGCAACGCCGCCGACGGCTGGGATCCCGGCCAGCACGGCTGCTATCGCTGCAAGACCGGCGGCAAGCCGGTCGTGATGGTTTTCGCCCGCACCGCCGACGAGAAGCTGGCCACGCTCCTCAAGAAGGTGGAGGAGGAGGTCGAGGAGCACGAGGACGAGAAGATGATGAGCTTCGTCAACATGATCGGCGGCGATGCCGAGAGCCTGAAGCAGGCCGCGGCCGACTTTGCGGCCAAGCACGACTTCAAGCGGATCGCCTTCGTGGTGCCCGACGACGCGGAGCACGGCCCGCCGGACTTCAAGATCGCCCCCGACGCCGACGTCACGGTGATCTGCTACCGGGACGGCAAGGTGCAGACCAACCACGCCTTCCCCAAGGGCGGCCTGAACGACGACACGATCGCGGCCGTCGTCGAGGCGTCGTGCGAACGGGTCGACTACTGAACGCCGGCCCGGCCCGCGTGGCCACGCGGGTGGGCGGCTGACCTCCCCCCGCGTCCCGTGAGACCGTTCCCGGGCCGCGGGCTTTTCCGCGAGCGAGCCCGTCACCGCCGCGGCCCCGGCCGCGTCCTCCGCATGAACGTGCCGCGGCTCCTCGCCTGGGTTCCCGCCCGCCTCTGGCGGCTGGTGATCACGCCCTACGCGCCCGACGCCACCGCCACGGGCTTCCTCGCCCGCGCGGCCGTGCGGGAGGATCCGAGCGCCCGCGTCACCGTGGCCGTGCCGTCGACCCGCGAGAGCCGGGCCTACTTCGGCATCGACCTGGCGCGCCACGGCATCCAGCCGGTGTTCCTGCGGATCGAGAACCGCTCGGCCGACGGCGTGCGGCTGCAGATGGTGAACGTCGACCCGCGCTACTTCACGCCGCTGGAGGCCGCGGCCGCGGCCCACTTCTCCATCCTGCGGCGGATCACGGCGTTCGGCGCGATCGGCTGGCTGTTCCTGCCGCTGGTGCTCTTCGCGCCGCTGAAGCTCATCACGGCCTGGCTGGCCAACGGCAGGATGGACGCCTTCTTCCGCGCCCACGGCTTCCGCCTGGGCCCCATCGCGCCGGCCGCCGCCGCCGAGGGCTTCGTGTTCACGACGCTCGACCTGGGCACGAAGGTGGTCCACGTGCGGCTCGCGGCGGTGGGCGGTCTCGGCACGGCGCTCGAGGCGGCCGCGGCGGGCTCCACGGGCCCGGCCATCGCGGCCGACTTCACGTTCACGCTCCCCGTGCCGGGCATCGCCGCCGACTATCACGACCGCGACTTCTCCGCGCTGCGGCCGGCCTCTGCGGTCGAGCCCTGCACGCCGCCGCAGCTCGTCAGCCGCCTCGAGGCGCTGCCCGCCGCCACCACCAACGCCGCGGCCACGAAGCCGGGTGATCCGGTGAACCTCGTGGTGATCGGCGACTTCACCACGCTCCTGGCCGCCTTCGCGGCCCGCTGGGACGAGAGCGAGACGATCACGCTGGCCACCTGCTGGAAGACCGTGCGCGCCGTCCTCCTCGGCACCGACTACCGCTATTCCCCGGTGAGCGCCCTGCACCTCTTCGGCCGCGCCCAGGACATCGCCCTGCAGCGCACCCGCGGCTCGATCAACGAGCGGCTGCACCTGCGGCTGTGGCTCACGCCGCTGGCCTTCCGCGACCAGGCCGTGTGGGTGGGTCAGATCAGCCGCGACATCGGCGTGCGCTTCACCACGCACGCCTGGAACCTCACCACGCACCGCATCGATCCCGACGTCGACGAGTCGCGCGACTACTGCGTGGAAGACCTGATGCTCGCGGGTCGCGTGGCGGCGGCGGGCTACGTGGGCGGCGGCACCGCCTGCACGGCGGCCGCGCCCTGCCGCAACCTCACGGGCGATCCCTACTTCACCGACGGCAGGCGGGCCGTGATCGTGCTCTCGCCTGCCCGCACCGGCTGACCGGCGGCAGTCGCATGGAACGCCTCGACGTCGTGGTGGTCGGCACGGGTGGGATGGGAGCAGCCGCCGCCGGCCATCTCGCCCGCCGCGGTGTGAGCGTGCTGGGGCTCGACAGGTTTCCGATCGCACACGACCGCGGCAGTTCGCACGGCCAGACGCGGCTCATCCGCCTGGCCTACTACGAGCATCCCGACTACGTGCCGCTCCTGCAGCGGTCGTACGACCTGTGGCGCGATCTCGAGCGCGAGAGCGGCCGCAGGCTGCTCGTGGAGTCGGGGCTCGTGATGACCGGCCCTCCGGGCTGCGAGCTCGTGGCGGGGGCGGAGCGGTCGGCGCGGCTGCACGGCCTGGATCTCGAGCGGCTCGCGGCGGCCGACGTGCGGCGTCGCTGGCCGGCCCTGGCGGTGCCCGACGGCTGGGACGTCGTCCACGAGGCCCGCGGCGGATATCTGTTCGTGGAGGAGTGCGTGCGGGCGTACGCACGCGCGGCCGAACGGGCCGGCGCCGAGCTGCGGCAGGGCGTCGACGTGCGGGGCTGGCATGCCGAGCCGGGCGCGGTCGTCGTGGAGACCGATCGCGGCCGGATCGAGGCCGGCAGGCTCGTGCTCTGCCCCGGCGCCTGGGCCGCGGACCTCCTGCAGCTGCCGCGGATGCCCCTTCGCGTCCTGCGAAAGTCGCTCTTCTGGTCCGAGCCGGCCGCTGCGGACCGGCCGGCGCATGCCGCCGGCGCGCTCCCCTGCTTCGCGTTCGACACGCCGGCGGGCTTTTGGTACGGCTTTCCGGCGCTCGACGTCCGCGGCGTGAAGGTGGCGGAGCACACGGGTGGCCGGGAGGTCGTCGATCCGCTCGCGGTCGATCGCGACATCGACGCGGGCGAGCGTCGCACTGTGGAGACGTTTCTCGGAGCGTATCTGCCCGGTGCCTGCGGCCGGCTCACCGATCACGCCGCGTGTCTCTACACGATGTCGCCTGATTCGCATTTCGTGGTCGGCCTGCATCCCGAGTGTCCCCGCGTGGCGATCGCGGCCGGCTTCTCGGGGCATGGCTTCAAGTTCGCGAGCGTGATGGGCGAGATCCTTGCCGACCTCGCGCTCGATGGTCGCACGCGGCATTCGATCGACTTCCTGTCCCCGTCGCGACCGCTGCCGGCGTGACCTGCTCGGAGCCGGCGACCGTCTTCCGGCGTCTGAAGCCGGCGTGTATAGTTCGTTCGTCAGGGCGGCGTAGCTCAGTTGGTTAGAGCACCGGCTTCATAAGCCGGGTGTCGCCGGTTCAAGTCCGGCCGCCGCTAGTTCCTATGGATAACCGTTCGGTCCTCGACGGTTGACGAGGGTTTTCGGAATCGACCGGGGTTGTGGCTCCGCCGCCCCGCGACGGGCCATTCGGTCCGGTCGACTTGCCCCTTCGACGGGAGGGGGCGGTGTTGCCGCCGGCAGGGCCACGAGCCCCGCCGCGGTGGTCTTCATGGCCGCCTTGATCTCGGCGGCCGTCGGGATTGCCACAGCAATCGTGGTCAGCGTCCTTCGGCGGCAAACCGCCGACGATGGGCCTGCCGCCGCTCGTGCGCAGCGCGCAGGGCAGCAGTCGATTGCCAAACGCCATGATGCCGCCGTGCAGAATCCGCCGCTCGTGGGCACCGGCCCGGAACGTCAGCCCGACTCGGATGCCGAGGTCCTCGAGCAACCTGGGCACCTCACCCCGGGCCACGGGATCGCCGCACACGCTCTCGATCCGCTCAGAAAGGTGCATCGCCTTCTGCACCTCCGCTTCCACATCTTCAGGCCGAGACGGCGGGCACCGGGCATCGAGTTCGGCCAGCCTTGCTTCGGCATCAGCAAGCTCCGTGGCGAGTTCGCGGGAAGCTACTCGCAGCTTCGCCCGCATGGCGTCATCTTCTTCCTCCAGGATGAGCCGCGGCGCCTGCTCTACCTGCCGCCGGAGCCTTGCCACTTTTGCCGCCAGTTCATCGCGGATGGACTGCTCGGGCGATCGGACCTTGGAAACGATCGCCTCGA
>JBJTIV010000170.1:0-2061 GCA_046095145.1 Planctomycetaceae bacterium | reverse complement strand
GTCGTGCCCGCCCCCTCCTTGATCACGCCGCCGGTGCCGCTGATCGCGCCCGCGAAGGTGCTCGTGCCCGCAGGCACGAAGACGAGGCGCCCGGCGTTGGCCACGCTCCCGAGCAGGCTCCCGCTCGAAACGCCGTCGCCGACCTGCAGCGTGCTGCCGCGCTGGACCGTCGATCCGCCGGTGAAGGCGTTGGTCGTGGCGGTGAGGATGAGCGTGGTGCTGCCGCCGACGGTGAGGCCGCCGCCACCGAACAGGCCACGGGACTCGGCACGTACGCCACCGGTGGCGTACGTGCCGGAGTTGGAGCCGACGAACGTGTTGAAGTAGGGCTGGCGCTGATCACCCCCGGCCATTTGACTGGCGTAGAGCGAGATGGCATCCGGGCCCTGGGTCACGGCGAACGTGCCCGAGTAGGCGACGCTCGTGCCGCCGGTGCGCGGCGTGGCCTGGACGACGAGCGAGGTCGGGCTGACCAGCGACATCGTCCAGGTCATCGGATTCGTGCCATAGGCCAGGCTCGTGGTGGCCGAATTGACGACGATCGGGCCCGGAAAGGAGCCCTGATTGACGTTCAGCACCTGCGTCGTGCCGCCCGTGAAGAGGTTGAACCCCTTGTTGCCCGAGGACGAGTTGGAATCCCAGTTCACCGCCCACTGAAAGCTGAACGTGTCGCCCACGCCCATCGGCCCGTCGAACGGCCGCAGCACCGTGACCGACGCCCCCGATCCGGCGGGGTTTGCATACAGGCCGAATGCCTGCGTGCCGAAATTCGTGATCCCTGCCGAGACCGGGTCGCCGATGAACGCGCCGGCGAACCCGCCGGCCCCGGAATTCACGGAAAACGCCCACGGACCGAAGCCCAGGCCGCCGTCGGTGCCGTTGCCCCAACCGCCCGAATAGTTGCCCGCGTTGTCCGCAGCCCACGTCAGCTGGGCATGGGCCTCCCTGCAGGAGCCGAGCGCGACGAGGGCGGCGGTCATCAGCAGGCCGGCCGAGACGATGCTGCGCCGGGTGCCGAGGTGGTGGGCGACCATGGGAAAGCCTAATGAGGAAAAGGGAGATGAGGAAAAGAGAGATGAGAAAAAGGGAGAATCAAACGCTGTCGCCCGCAG
Organism: Planctomycetaceae bacterium; assembly: GCA_046095145.1. Lineage (GTDB taxonomy): Bacteria > Planctomycetota > Planctomycetia > Pirellulales > UBA1268 > QWPN01. The sequence continues at coordinate 949 of JBJTIV010000170.1, read as the reverse complement.
CGCTGCACAGCGGCGGAATCCCGTTTGGTAACTCGGGAATTCAAATTCCCGCTCCAACCCGCACGGTAGCGCCTCGCGGGCGGAACGTCAAGGTTTCGGCGCCGCCGGATGGATGCTGCACGTCGTCCAGCGGCGCGAGTTGTGGCGGATTTCGACAGGGTCGGTAGACGACAAGGTCGCCAACCACGTTCTCACGAGGGGAGTGTCGCCGGAGAGGAAACCGGCTACTCCGACGTCAGATGGAACTCGAGCGTCTGCTCGCCGCCTTTGATGGCGGCTCGCAGCGGCGTCCGATCGAGGTCGGCGTATTTCTCCGGTGTCAGCAGCGGCAGCACCGGCGGCCCGCCACCCGGCGCGCCTTCAGTCGGCGCACCTTCAGCCGGCGGCTCGATCGCCAGCGCATCTGCGCCAGGCGACTCCGCCTCCGACACGGCCGCCGGCGCCGACTCGGGCGTCGCGGCCGGCGCGGCGGCATTGGCGGCCACCGTCACGACGTACTCACCCGCCGCGAGACCCGCGGCGGCTCCCGTGTGCAGTTCATATCGGCCGTCCGTGCCGATCGCCCCATAGGCAGTGGGGCCGCCCGCCTTGGGATTGAACGTGATCACACCCGTGGTGAGCGGCTCGCCGTCGAGCGTGACCAGTCCGGTCACGATGCCGGGCTGCTCGCAGCCGGCCATGAGGAGCGCGCCGCAGGCCAGGAGCAGCATGATTCGGGGCATCGAAAACCTCCTCGTCGACATGGGCCCTCTCGTCGGCGGACGACGGGTGGTCATCGGATGCGACACTGCGACCGGCGGTTCCGCCGTCCCCTCGCCGCAGCCAGCCCCGCCAGCCCCACGACCGCCAGCGCCCACGTGCCCGGCTCCGGCACGCTGGCCATCACGGGCACGCCCACCCCACCGAGCGCCCCCAGGCTCGCCGCGGGCAGATACGACGGCGTGCCGTA
>JBJTIV010000169.1:0-6186 GCA_046095145.1 Planctomycetaceae bacterium | reverse complement strand
ACCTTCGTGGACAGCGACCGGTGGCCGGTGCGGCGGCGGTAGTTCTTCCGGCGCTTGAACTTCTGCACGTAGATCTTCTCGCCCTGCACGAGGCCGAGCACCTCGGCCTTCACGCTCGCACCCTTGACCTTCGGCTTGCCGAGCGTGAGCGTGCCGGCCTTGCTCACGGCGAGCACCTCGTCGAACACCACCTCGGTGCCCGCGGGGAGCGGACTGCCGTCGTCCTGGTGGCGGAAGTCGATCTCGAGTTCCTGGCCCGCCATGACGCGGTACTGCCGGCCTCCGTCGACGACGATCGCGTATTCGTGCCCCGCGCCCTTCATGCCGGCGGCGGTCTCTGCGGCGGCCTTGGCCATGGCTTGTGATCCGAAAAACTGGGGTCGTATGCAGGCTCGCGCGGCACCCTGCCGCGAGCCCCAGACGATACCGCGCGACCGCCTCCCGGTCGAGCGCCGCCCGGGAAATCCCGGGTTCCCGGCCGCTTCCGCGGCCGTCGCGGGGCGGGCTACACCTCCCAGCCGGCGCGATACTCCTTGCGGATGAACCGCGCGGCCTCGGGGGCGTTGGTCACCTCGAGCGCCGCGGCGTCCCACTCGATCCGCGTGCCCGTGCGGTAGGCCACGTTGCCGAGGAGCACCGCCTCGGAGAGCGGCCCGGCGTAGTCGAAGTTGCAGGCGGCCGGCGGGCCCCCGCGGCAGGCGGCGAGCCACTCGGCATAGTGCCCCGGCGACCGCGGGATCGACGGCGCCGGCGGCTTGAAGCCCACGAACTGCTCCTGCGGGAAGAGCTTGTAGCTCGTGTAGTCCGCGAACATCTTGCCCGCGGTGCCCACGAACATCACGCCGCTGCCCGGCACCCGCTGGCCCGCGACCTCCTTGGGGATCTTGTTGCCGTCGTACCAGGTGAGCTTCACGGCGGGCATGCTCTCGCGCGCCGGAAACTCGTAGTGCACCACGAGGCCCTCGGGGCAGGTCTCCGGATGCGGCGGCGGCCCCTCGGCCACGCACGCCGTCGGATATGTCAGGCCGAGCGCCCAGAACGGCAGGTCGATGTAGTGGCAGCCCATGTCGCCGAGCGTGCCGTTGCCGAAGTCCCACCAGCGCCGCCACTGGGCCGGGTGGTAGCGGCCGGGCACGAAGGGCCGCTCGGCCGCGGGGCCGAGCCAGAGATCCCAGTGGAGCGTCCGCGGCGGCTCCTCGCCCCCTGCCGGCCGCTCGCCGCCCCCCCAGGCCTTGCCGATCCAGACGTGCACGTCGGTCACGTCGCCGATCGTGCCGGCGCGGATGATCTCCACCACGCGTCGGTAGTTCTCGTCGGCGTGGATCTGCGTGCCCATCTGCGTGGCCACGCCGGCCTTCCGGGCCTCGTCGGTCACGAGCCGCGCCTCCGCGATCGTGTGGGCCAGCGCCTTCTCGCAGGAGACGTGGCGCTTCCGGCGGATCGCCCGGATCGCCGCCGGCACGTGGTGGTGGTCGGGCGTGCTGATCACCACGGCGTCGATCTTTCCCGCCTCCTTGTCGAGCAGCTCGCGGTAGTCGGCATAGCGGCGGACGTCGGAAAACTGCGCCGCGATGGTCTTCGCGACCTCGGTGTCGCCCTGCTTCTCCATGACCGTGCGCGGCACGGTGAGGCGGTCGAGGTAGGTGTCGTCGATGTCGCACAGCGCCACGATCCGCTCGCCCTCGACGCCCGCCAGGTTGGCCTCGGCCCGGTTGGCCACGCCGATGCAGGCGATCTGCAGCTTCTCGTTGGCGGCCAGCGACGGCCGCGCGGCCGTGCCGGTGAATACGCCCGCGCCGAGGCCGGCGGCACCGGCCGACAGCGAGCGGAGCATCGTGCGGCGCGTCACCCGCGTGGCATCACGTCTGGCCGTCATGGGGTCGTCCTCCGGAGCTGGCTGCCGTGGTCCCGCGGTCCCATGCCGGCGATGGTATCCTGCCCCGACTCCGCGGGAGAAGTCTCCGCCGCAAGGGAGTTCACGCCGGGCCCGCCACCACGCTGCCCGCCGTGCTCCTCCTCGCCGCCATGCTCGCGACGAGCCCCGGCTCGGCCGTGCTTGCGGGCGACCCGGCCGCAGCGGTAGCCGCGCTCGAGGCCGCCGGCATGCAGCTGCGGAAGGACGACGGCGGTGCGGTGACGGAGGTGCGGGTGCGGACCGGCACGCCGGTCGATGCGGCGGCGCTCGCGGCCCTCGCCGACCTGCCGGCCCTCAAGAGCGTGGTGCTCGCGGGCAGTGACGCCGACGACGCGGCCGTGGCGGCCGTCGCGAAGGTGCCCGGGCTCCGCAACCTCGACCTCCGCGACTGCCGCGTGACCAACGCCGGCCTCGCGCCGCTCGCGAACCTGAAGCACCTCGCGGCGCTGCGGCTCTCGGGCAAGTCGGGCGGCTGCACGGTGGACGACGCCGGCATGGAGCACGTGGCGAGGATTGCGTCGCTCAAGACGCTCATGCTCGACTTCCTCTGGGTGAGCGAGCAGGGCCTGGAGACGCTCGCGCCGCTCGGCGACCTCGAAGAGCTCACGCTCGCCCAGTCGCTCGCCGGCGACGACGCGATCCCGGTGATCGTCCGCCGGTTCCCGAAGCTGCGACGGCTGCGGCTGGCGCGGACGGGCGTGACCGGCGCGGGCCTGGCCGCCCTCGCCCCGCTCGAGTCGCTTCGCGATCTCGACGTCAGCGAGTGCGCGCAGCTCGACGACGCGGCGCTCGAGCCGCTCGGGCGGCTCACCGGCCTCGAGAAGCTCAACCTCTGGCGGGTGCCCGTGGGCGACGCGGGCCTCGCCCACCTCGCGCCGCTCGTGAACCTCGTGTGGCTCAACGTCGACAACACGCAGCTCACCGACCGCGGGCTCGCGGCCCTGTCCGGCATGCAGAAGCTGGCCTTCCTCCACGCCGGATCCACGGCCGTCACCAACGCCGGGATCGACGCGCTCGCCGGCCTGGCGGGACTGCGGGAGGTGATTCTCACCCGCACCGCGGTCGACGCCGCGGGCGCCGCGGCGCTCCGCGAGAAACGGCCGGCCGCGAAGGTCGCCCTCGAAGCCCTCGAGGTGACCCAGCCCTGACGGCGGGCCCGAGTCAGTCGTCGTCCTCGACGGCCGTCACCGCCCACGCCGGGTATGGCTCGGCCGGGCCCTTGATGGCGTGCCAGAGCACGCGGTTGAGCGCGTCCTCGGGGGCCGCGTCGATGGCGGCGAAGTTCATCGTGCCGCTGGCGATCGCCCCCGCCTTGAGCACCGGATCGCGGATCGTCTGCGGGGCGGGGTTCATGCGGTCGAGCGGCACGGTCGCCGGCAGGGCCGCGAAGGGCCGCAGGTCGGGCGTGTCGGTGAAGCAGTCGGCCATCGGCGTCGCGGAGGCGTCGAACTGGTTCATGGGGGGCAGGCCGAGGATCTGGCCGATCGTCCGCAGCACGCTCGTGGTGTTGTAGAGCGTGCTCACGACCGCCCCGCGCTTCGCGTAGGGGCTCGCCACGTAGCAGGTGGTGCGGTAGCCGCTGATGTGGTCCCAGCCGTTCTGCGGGTCGTCCTCGATCACGAAGACGGCCATCGTCGGCCAGAACCGGCTCTTCGAGAGGGCCTCCACGATCCGTCCCAGGGCCAGGTCGTTGTCGGCGACGCAGGCCTCCGGCGTGGGGCAGCCCGGCGAGGTGCCGCTCGTGTGGTCGTTGGGCAGGCAGATGATGACGAGGTGCGGATATTCGCCCCGCCGCTCGCACGCGGCGAGCTCGCGGATCACGACGTCGGCCCGGAACTGGTCGGGCACGCTCATGTCCCAGCCCACGGTGTCGAGCGCCGAGAAGGGCCGCAGCGACTCGACGGCCGGCTCGCTCGCGATGATCACCTCGGCCTGCCCGGGGCCGGCCTGCCAGGCCGCGAAGCAGGCCGTGAAGTCGGGGCGGCCGCCGCGCTGCGGATCCCGCCAGCGGACCCGCGGCATCATGAATTCGCCGTAGTTGCGGAGCGTCTTCTGCCGCTCGGTGCAGCGGTCCCAGATGAAGCCGGCGGGCGACCAGGCCAGGGCGTCGTTCTCGTTGTCGCCCATGCCGTCGGGATAGCTCCGCGGCCAGCCGGCGAAGCTGCGTTCCACGTAGTCGGTGGCCACGGCCGAGGTGCTCCAGTTGTGGCCGTCGGCCGAGAGGATGCCCGAGCAGTGGGTGTTGTCGAGGAGCACGAACTGCTCGGCCAGGGCGTGCTGGTTGGGGGTGATCGCCGCGCCGAAGATGCAGAGATCCTCGCGGCCGTCGCCGCGCGGCAGGTCGCCGAGCACCTGGTCGTAGGTGCGATTCTCCTTGATCACGTAGACCACGTGCTCGATGAGGCTCGGCTCGCCGATCCGCTCGGGGATGGCGCGGGCCTGAACGTCGGGCCGCGGCGGCTGGAAGGCCGCGCGGATCGCCGCGGCCCGCAGGCCCTGGTCCACGGTGGCCGACAGCTCCGCGAGCGCCGCGGCGTCGGGCAGCGGCACGAGCGAGAGCGACCCGTGGTAGTGGTGGGAATTGAAGCCCTCGGAGCCGCGATGGGGCTTCGGCTTCTCCGGCAGGCCCTTGATGTTGGCCACGACGAGCTGCCCGCGGGCGGCGTCCACCACGATCGCGCCGGGATACCAGCCCACCGGGACGAGGCCGGCGAGCTTCGTGTCGCCCTTGTCGGCCGGGTCCCAGTCGATCACGGCCACGGCGTTCTGCGCGCCGTTGCAGACATAGAGCCGCCGCCCGTCGGGAGCGAAGGCCAGGGCGTTGGGCTGGGCGCCGAACAGCTCGGCGGGCGTGGCCTTCGTCCACACCGTCTCGATCACCTCGCCGCGGGCCGCGTCGATGATCGAGAGCGTGTCGGAGGAGGCGTTGGCGCAGACCACGTGGCGGCCGCCGGGCGCGACGGCCAGCGCCGAGGCGTGCAGGCCGACGAGCACCTCGGTTCCGCCGCCGGTGGCCAGGTCGATCACGCTCACGGAGCCCTCGCTGGCGGCCCGCCGCACCGGGTCGACGCGCACCCTCATGCCCTTCCCCGCCGGCCCCGTGACGTCGCCCGGGCCCGGCCGCCGTCCGCCCCGATTGCTCACGAACGCCTTGCCGCCCGTGAGCACCACGTCATAAGGCGCCACGCCGACGTCGAAGGTCCGCAGCGTCCGGCCCGTCGCGGCGTCGATCTCCAGAAGCCGGTTCGAGAGGTTGCCGCAGACGTAGAGCCGCGCCCCGTCGGGGCTCACGGCGATGCCCGCGGGGATCTCGGCCTTCCGCTGCGGGGCCCTGGCCGGCGGCAGGGGGATCGTGTGCGACGGTGCGATCACGCCGTCACGGCAGGAAAACACCTTCAGCGAGCCGTGCACGTTGCTCATGTAGAGCCGGGTGCCGTCGGGCGGGAACACGAGGCCCGTGTAGCTCTCGATCGCCTTGGTGTCGGGCTTGAGGTTGCGGCCCGACTCGGCGTCGGCCGGCGGCTGTGTGGCGTCGTCGGCCGGTGGCTTCACCCGCTGCAGGATCCCGCCGGTCGCCGGGTCGACCACGACGACCTCGTTGGTCTTGCCCGCCGTGACGAGCAGCCGGCCGTCCGGCGACGCCGCGAGCGCCTGCGGCCGCAGGCCGGGCAGCTCCACCTGCCGGCCGGCGGGCGCGAGCACCTGGTTCACCGGCGTGACCGCGCGGCCGTCGCCGGTGCGGCCCACGGACTCCCTGGCATCATCCGCGCGGAGCACCGCCGCACACGCGAGGTTCAGGAGAAAAGTGATCAGCCGCGACCTGCGCTGCGTCACGTCGACGTCTCCTGGTCACGGCAGGAGGCCGTGCCGGCAGCCGAGGGCGACCTCGGCTTGCCCTCCGGCTGCCCCGAGCCCGTCGGGGCCATGGATGGCCCGACGGGCGTATTCACGGAAAGCGCACCGTGCGACCGCCCGAGTCCCAGGCCTGGAAGACCAGGTGCTCCGGCGCCACGTCCTCGCGGCCGTCCACGTGGAGCTGGATGTGGGTCGCGTCCTCGAACTGCGTGATCTCCCGCCGCTTGCGGTTGTTGATCCACGTGGCCACCTCGTCGTGCACCGTGATGTCCAGCTTCGTGACGTCGTCCCGCGTGGCGGAGAGGTGGAGCGTGCGCATCACCTCGATCGCCATGCTCTCGGCCGTCTTCACCGTGCCCGTGCCGTTGCAGGTGGGGCAGTCGCGGAAGATGCTCTTCCGCAGCGACGGCCGGATC
>JBJTIV010000168.1:0-2862 GCA_046095145.1 Planctomycetaceae bacterium | reverse complement strand
CGGGCCTGCTGCCCGAGAGCTCTGTGATCCTGGAGGCCACCACGCCCGTCCACGGCGACGTCTTCGGCACGTCGCCCGTGGCCACGGCGGTGGCGGGCTGGGCGCTGCCCCGGGGCGGCCGGCTCGACGCCGCGCTCCGCTACGCCTACGCCGAGGGCCTCGTCGACTGGTTCAGCCGCTGGACCCCCTCGGTCGTCCTGCGCGTGCCCGTCACGGAGCGGTTCGAAGTGCACGCGGAGTGGTTCGGCAACTACACGGCGGGGCTCACCGACAACACCCGCCGCGCCTTCTTCAGCCCCGGCACGCACCTCATGCTGACGAGGAAGCTCGAGATCGGCGTCCGCGTCGGCTGGGGCCTCGCCGGCGGCGCCGCGCCGTTCTTCTCCGACGCGGGCCTGGGATGGCGGTGGTGAGGGGCATCCTCCGGCTTGCGCGTGCCCGTGAGGCGTCAACGTGCCCAACCGGCTTCGGGGGTGCCTGTGCCCTCTCGCTGGACGTTCGCCTCAGCCCTCCAGGCTTCGGCTCTCTGCATGTCCGCTTCGCTTCGCCCTCCAGGCTGCGCTCGCTTCCATAGCTCGCTCGAGGGCACAGGCACCCCCTCGCCTTGCCCACATCGATCGAGGAAGGCTCGGGGCTGCCCATCCCCTCGAGACGGCGTAGGTGGCCAGCGAAGCCCGGAGGGCGAAAGCGCAGCCATCTTCGAGCGAGCGGAGGGCAGGGATGCCCAAAGCGAGCGTCCGGCGAGAGGGTGTGGGCAGCCCCGAGCCGGTTGGGCGACTTGACCGGCTTCGAACCCAGGGTCCGCCACGCGCGAAGATCAACTTGAAGCAGTATCAGCCGTGGATGGCGCGGCCGTCGACGGCCAGGGCGGCTTCCTTGAGGGCTTCGGGGAGCGTGGGGTGCGCGTGGCAGACGCGCGCGATGTCCTCTGACGTGGCGCCGAAGTTCATGGCCGCGGCCGCCTCGCCGATCAGGTCGCCGGCCGCGGGGCCGATGATGTGGATGCCCAGCACGCGGTCGGTGGCCGCGTCGGCGAGCACCTTCACCTTGCCCGTCGTGTCGTTGATCGTGCGGGCCCGGCCGTTGGCGCGGAAGGGAAACACGCCCTTCTTGTAGGCCGTGCCCGCCTCCTTGAGCTGCTCCTCGGTCTTTCCCACCGCGGCGATCTCCGGGTGCGTGAACACGACCGCCGGCACAAGGTCGTAGTCGACGTGGGCCCACCTGCCGGCGATGCCGTCGACACAGGCCACGCCGTCCTCCTCGGCCTTGTGGGCGAGCATCGGCCCCGGGATGCAGTCGCCGATCGCCCACACCCCGGCCGCCGACGTGCGGAAGTGGCCGTCGACCGGAATCCGCCCGCCGCGATCGGGCACGATCCCGACGGTCTCGAGTCCCACGTCGTCGGTCGCGGGCCGGCGACCCGTGGCCGCGAGCACCCGGTCGCAGCGGATCGGCTCGCGGTCCGCGCACTCCACCACGCAGCCCGCCCCCCCGGCCCGGGCGCTCGTCACCTTCACGCCGAGGTGGATGTCGAGGCCCTGCTTCCTGAAGAGCGCGAGGGCCTCGGCCGCGATGTCGGCGTCGATGCCGGTGAGGATCCGGTCGGCGTATTCGAGCACCGTGACCTTCGACCCCAGCCGCCGCCACACGCTGCCGAGCTCCAGGCCGATGTAGCCGCCGCCGATGACGACGAGGTGCGCCGGCACCGCGTCGAACGACAGCGCCTCGGTGCTCGTGCCCACCAGCCGCCCGTCCGCCTCGATGCCCGGGAGCACGACGGCGCGGGAGCCGACGGCGAGGATCACCTTGGGCGCCTCGAGGACGGTGCGCGTGCCGTCGGCGGCCGTCACCTCCACGCGGCCAGGGCCCGCGAGCCGGCCGGTGCCGGCATACCGCTTCACCTTGTGCCTCGCGAGCAGGGCGTCGATGCCCTTGGCGAGCGTGGACACGACGTCGGCCTTCCGCTTCATCATGGCCGCGAGGTCGAGGGATACGCCGGAGACTTTCACGCCATGCAGACCGAGCTCGTGCTGCGCGATCTCGAGCTTGTGGCTCGACTCCAGGAGCGCCTTCGACGGGATGCAGCCGACGCGGAGGCAGGTGCCGCCGAGCTGCGGCTCCCGCTCCACCACGGCGGCGTGCATCCCGAGCTGCGCGGCCCGGATCGCGGCCACGTAGCCGCCGGGACCGCCGCCGATCACGATCAAGTCATGGGTCATGGGAACGTGCCATCTCGGGGTGTGCATCGATCTCTGTGGAGGTTCATCGAGGCGGGAAAGCAGCATGCATGGCGGGCGGGGCGGCGTTCATTCCCGGAGTCCCCTCGCTCGCGCTCGGGGCTTGGATGGGAAGGGGTTGCCCGTGCCGTCGAGCCGGCGTTGCCGGCCGAGCGCAGCAAGGATTGCGGAGCGAGGACGGCATCGAGTGCGCGGAGGGCACGGAGGCCCGCAGCGAACGTCCGGGCGAGGCGGCACGGGCAACCCCTGGCCACGCGGGGCTGCCTGCGAAAAAACATGACGGCAACAAACCGGAATGTTCCTGTCTCTCACACTTCGAGCATCAGCCGCGAGGGATCCTCGATCGTGTCCTTGATCCGCTTCAGGAACGTGACGGCCTCGCGGCCGTCCACGAGGCGGTGATCGTAGGAGAGCGCGAGGTACATCATCGGCCGGACCACGACCTGGCCGTTCACCGCCGCGGGACGGTCCTGGATCGCGTGCAGGCCGAGGATGCCGCTCTGCGGGGGATTGATGATCGGCGTCGAGAGCATCGAGCCGTAGACGCCGCCGTTCGAGATCGTGAACGTGCCCCCCTGGAGCTCCTCGAGCTTGAGCTTGTTCTCCGCCGCGCGGCGGGCGAAGT
>JBJTIV010000167.1:0-4560 GCA_046095145.1 Planctomycetaceae bacterium | reverse complement strand
ATCAGTACTCCCGACAGGGATCGAACCTGTAACCTTCAGCTCCGGAGGCTGACGCTCTATCCAATTGAGCTACGGGAGCGCGGCCGCACATGCCGCGGCGAACCGGGATTCTAGCAGCGGCAGGCCCCGGGCAAGGGACGGCCGCCAGCCGCGGCCGATCCGGGCCGCTCACGCCGAGCGCTTGAGCGGCGCCGCGTCGTGCGGCCGGAGCCGCGGTCGGGCCGGGATTGCGTGGGCGGCGTCGATCCGCAGCGTGCCTTCCGGGACCGCGGCGGGAGTTCCCCGCAGGCTCCGCAGCCTGGCGAACCGGGCCGCGAAGTCGCCCGCCTGCAGGAGCGCCACGGTCCGGCCGAGCAGCATCGGCAGCGTGCCCAACGGCGCGGACATGACCGCATCGCGCACGATCTCGACGGCATGGGCCACGAGCGCCGTGGCGAGCCCGCCGCGCCCGAGCGACCGCCAGAAGAGTCGCTCCGCATGCAGGCCCGCCGCGAAGGGCCGGGGCCGGGTGCCGCCCGCGCCGCAGACCACGCGCGATTCCGGCGCCACCTCGACGCGGCCCGGCAGGCACGCCAGCGCCGCGGCCATGTCGGCGTCGGCCAGCCAGTCGCCGCAGCAGGTGGCGAAGCCGGGGCCGACCGTCTTGATCACGTCGGCCCGCCAGAAGCCCGCCTCCAGCATCGGCGCCGCCGGCCGCACCCGCCGCGAATCGAGCCGGCCGTCGCGCACGGCCCGCCGCGTCGGCACCACCGCCATGCGCCTGCCGCCGCGGGAGAGCCGCACGCCCGCCGACACGATCGCGTCGCCCGTCATGCCCACGGGCACCACCGCCTGCACGCGCGAGTCGCCGAACAGGTCTAGCGGCTGCTCCGTCCAGCCGGGCGTGGCAAGCCAGCCGGCAGCGAGCACGTGCACCAGCGGCGCGGCGCTCGCCGCGATCCCCACGTTCGCACAGGCGGCCACGCCGGAGTCCGACGGGGCGGTCACGAGTCGGACCTCGTCGGCGATGCCCCAGCGATCGTCATAGGCGAAGCCGAGCGGCACCACGACCTCGCAGTCGGGCGGCCGGTTCTCGAGCACGCTCACGAGCGTGGCCTCGAGCGCCGCCGCATCGGCCGGCGCCGGTATCACGATCGACAACGCCGGTGCGGCGGCCGACGGCCTCGACATGACCCTTCCCCCCACGACCCCAGCGCGCACGATCCCCCCGGATCATGCCATTCCATCGGTTCCGGACCGCCCGCCGACCGCCCGTGCGTCAGGCCGCGGCCCGCTGCGGCTGCAGTTCGGTGAACAGGTTCACCGTGTGCAGCATCTCGCCCTCGGCGTCGTAGAACTGCAGCACGCCGACGTCGATCAGCCACATGGCGAACATCTCGGCCACGCGGTAGCACCGGGCCACGCACCGGCCCCGGTCGATGCGGATGTTCTCCTGCACGTCCTCGACCTCCCCGGCGTCGACGCCGAGGTTGAGGAAGTGGCGGGCGACGAGGCCTCGCACATCGGCGGCGTTCATGTGCAAACGCATGGCAGGGCAACCTCCTGTTGCGGGCTGACGAATCGACGTCCTGTCGACCGGAACGCGGACCGTACCGTGGAGATGCCGCCGGCGAAAGGCTGGTTCGCGGCACTCCGGGCACGCGCGGCTGTCGCGCTCCCCATCGGTGGATAGATCGGCATTCCGCCGCCCGGGGTTTCAGCCGTGCGTGCCCCCGCTGTCCAAACGGCGGCTCCGGCACGGTCGACCCAGATTGCCGAATCGCCCCCGTCGGCGGCCGCGTCAGAGTCGCCGCGTCCAGGCGTCGCAGGCGTAGCGCTCGGCCACGAGCGCCGCAACGCGGTCTCGGGGCCAGTCGCCGGCCGCGGCGGCGGCGCCAAAGGCCCGGCGGACGAGTGCGGCCAGCGCGTCGCCGCCCAGCCCCAGGTTGGCGAGAAACGCGCCGTGAGACCGGCCCGCCCGGTAGCCGGGCTCACGCGGCGGATGCCGCAGCAGCCGCGACACCGCCCCGAGGTCGAACGCGTCGAGCAGGGTGCCGTGGTAGAGCACGGCGGCCCGCCGCACCCGCAGGGCGTTGCCAGAGACCTTGCGCTCCACGTCGCCGCCGACAAGCGCGAGGTCGCTCGTGCCGCGGCGCTCCACCGGCCGGCCCGCCGACCGCAGCGCCGCGGCCAGCGGCTCGAGCATCGCGGCGTGGATGGCCTCGATCGCCGGCGGCCCGCCGGGATGCGGCACCACCATCGACCACATCAGGCAGCCGGGGCCGAGGAGCACCGTGAGGCCGCCCGTCGGCCGGCGCACGAGCCGCGCGGCCGAGGCGGTGCAGGCGTCGAGATCCACCTCGTCGGCGATCCGGCTCGACGACCCGAGCACCACGGTCGTCTCCGCGGCCGTCCAGATCCGCGCGACCGGCGCCGCGAGCCGGCCCTCCTCGGCGGCCTCGAGCAACGCCTCGTCGAGCGCGAGGTTCGCGGCCGCATCGGCGAGGTCGACGTCGAGCCACGTGGCGGTGGTGTGATCCAGCCCCTTGGTTTGACTCACCCGCGCGCGCTCCTAGACTGCTCCAGCATACGTTCGTTCATATTCCTCGCCCGGTCCACCCGATGGCCGACCCAGCCCGCCGCGTCGTGACGCAGAACGACTCGCTGCCCCCGGTGGAGCCGCCGAGCGCCGGCTTCCTCGTGCAGCTGTTCCTGGTGCCGGCGATCATCGTGGGCATCATCGTGGCGGTGTGGATCGCGTTTCACTGGCTCGCGCAGCTCGGCAACGATCCCGAGGGCTATCTCAAGGCCCTGCGCCGGCCGACCGAGGGCCGCTGGCAGGCCGCCCTCAACCTGGCCAACGACCTGCGCGGCCCGGGCGGCGCGGCCTTCAAGCAGGACGCCACGCTCGCCACGCAGCTCGCGGGCATCCTCTCCGACGAGGTGGCCAGCGGCCGGCCCCGGGCCGCCGGCTACGGCGGCGAGCAGTCGCGGGCGCTGTGCGACTATCTCTGCCGCGCCCTCGGCGAATTCGCGGTGCCCGAGGCGGCGGCGCCGCTGGTCGCGCGGGCCGCCGACGTGGCCGAGCCGCGGATCGCCCGGTCGGCCGTCGAGGCGCTCGCCGTGCTCTCCTCCACGCTCACGGCCGCGGGCCGCAGCCTCCCCGACGCAGCGGCGGCCGGTGCGGCGCTGCTCGAGGCGTCGAAGAGCGACGACGCCGGCCTGCGATCGGCGGCCTCCTTCGCGCTCGGCGTGGTGGGGGGCGAGGCCGCCGCGGACCGGCTCGTCGCGCTCGAGGGCGACGCGGTGGACGACGTGCGGTTCAACGCCGCGACCGGCCTGGCCCGGCTGGGTCGGCCGGAGGCCTACGCGACGCTCGCCGAAATGCTCGCCTTGCCCGACGTGGCCGTCGCGGCCGGCGACGAGGCCGCCCAGGCCGGCAGGTATCGCCGCGCCCTGATCGTGGTCAACGCGCTCAAGGCCGTGGGCCTGCTCGTGGACGCCGCGCGGGAGCCGCCGCCGGAGGCGGTGGCCGCCGCGGTCGCCGCGCTCAAGGAGGATCCGGTGGCCGACGTCCGCGTGGCGGCCACGGCCCTGGCCGGCAAGTTCGACCGCGTGTCGGCGGCCGCCACGCCGTGACTTTCTCCGGCACCGCGCTCCACGCCGCGGGCTGACGCGGCCGCTCACGCTGAGAGGAACTCGTCGAGCGCCTCGCGCAAGAGTTCGGCATCGGCATCGACGCCGGTGAGCATCCGGAAGTCGATCGCCGCCTGTGCCGCGTGGACCTCGAGCGCATCCACGAGGCACGCGCCCCGGGCCGCGACGAGCGCCGCCAGGGGCGAGGGCTGGGGGCGGAGGCCGCACTCGGCCACCACCAGGTCGGCCCGCAGGCCCGCGAACGCGGGCAGGTCGGCCGTCGGCACGGCCACGACCACGATGCCCACGTCGGAAGGCACGGTGATCGCCGGCTCGGCGTCGACCACGGCCACGTTCGTCGCGCCGGCGGCCGCGAGCGCCGCCGCGAGGTCCGCCGCCCGGGCGGGATCGCGGTCGCAGACGAGCATGCGGTCCGCGCCGGCCAGCGAGAGCTCGAGGGCCGCGGCGCGGCCGGTGGCCTCCGCGCCCACGACGAGCGCCGATCGCCCGGCGGGATCGCGGTGTGCGCGAATCGCCTCCACGGCGCCGCGGCCGTCGGTCATGTGGGCCGTGAAGCCTTCGGCGTCGAGCGTGAGCAGGCTCGCGGCCCCGGCGAACGCCGCGGCCGGGCTCGTGGCGGCGACGAGCGGCACGGCCGCCTCGCGGAGCGGACCGGAGAGCAGGCAGCCGCGAAACGCCATCGCCGCGGCGCCCGCCAACGCGTCGGCGAGCCGCTCCGGCGGCACGTCGGCGGAGACGAACCGCGCGTCGAGCCCCGTCCGCTCGATGCCGCGCTCGAAGAGGTACTGCGCCGGAGTCCCGGCCGCCGGCCGGCCCAGCAGGGCGACGATGTCCTGGAGGGCCGGACGTGTCGCCGCGACCGATCAGACCGTCACGCTAGTGGCTGCCACGAACCGGGGGTCGGCACGGAGCACGACTTCGATC
>JBJTIV010000166.1:0-2510 GCA_046095145.1 Planctomycetaceae bacterium | reverse complement strand
CTCGCGGCCCTCGGGGCGGCCGTCGTTCGGGCGGCGGTCAGCGGGTCGTCGTGACCAGCGCAGGCCACCACGAGCAGAGGTACCAGGCCCGCGGCGTGGTCAGCTCGGCGAAGGCCTCCAGCGACGCGCGGGCGCCGGGCGCGGCGTCGCCGCCGAGCACCTCGTCGAGCAGCCCCTTGGGCTTCGCGTACTTCACGGCGCGGGCGGTGTCGGGCGTGAGCTCGGCGAGTTCCACGGCCCGGGCCACGGCGTCCTCGAGGAAGCCGATCCGGTCGACGAGGCCGGCCTCGAGCGCCTGCTTCGCCGTGAAGATCTGGCCGGTGGCGACCGCGTCGATGGCCGCGGCGTCGAGCTTGGGCCGGCCGGTGGCGACGATCTCCTTGAACCGCACGAACATGTCGTCGACGAGCGACTCGAGGATCTTCCGCTCGCGGGCGGCCAATTCGGGGCTGCGCTCCTTCGTGGGGCTGAGCATCTCCTTGAGCGGGCCGCTGGCCACCGAGTCGTCCTTGACGTCGAACTTCTTCACGAATTTGGAGAGGTCGAAGTGCGGGATGATCACTCCGATCGAGCCGGTGAGCGTGGCCGGCTCGGCGAAGATCACGTCCTCGCGGCCGCCGTTGGCCATGGCCACGTAGTAGCCGCCGCTGGCGGCCAGCCCCCCCATGCTCACCACCACCGGCAGGTCGCGGTCCTTGGCGAGCTTTGCGAGGCGGTAGTGGATCTCGTCGCTGCCGCTGACGGTGCCGCCGGGTGAGTCGACGCGCAGCACGATCGCCTTGACGTGCTCGTCGTCGGCGATGCGGTCGAGCTGGGCGCGGGCGAAGCCGTCGCCCCCCATGATCGGCCCGGCCACGCTCACGATCGCGACCTTGTCGCCCGCGGTCTTGGAGAGCGAGTGCCACTTCTCGACGACCCGCGAGTCCCGCTGGAAATACTGCGAAAAGGCCCCCGCGCTGCCGACGGCCGCGAGGAGCGAGAGCCCCGCGGCGGTCCATGCGATCCGCGTGCCCCAGCGGCCCCACGGGCTGGCGTGCTCGAGGATCACCCGGGTGGGCGGCTGCTGGTCGATCGGCATGATGCGGTCCTCCGCGACATCGAGCGGCGCGGGAGTCCACCGCGCGTGTCGACTCATTGTAGGGGCCGCCGCCCGGTTGCCAGGTTTCGGCCGACGGGGCTACGATCGCGGTTTTCCTCCGGAGTCCGCCGCGTGTTCGTCTGCGTCAGCACGGAGTGCTTCCCCGACATGCCGCTGGCCGCCGCGATGGAGCGGCTCGCGGAGCTCGAATTCATGGCGGTCGAACTCGACGTGCGGGAGGGGGGCGGCCACCTCGAGCCGGCCCTGGTGGTGGCCGATCCGGAGGCCGCGATCGCGCGGTGCAGCGACCTGCAGCGGCTGCGGCCCGTGGCCATCTCGTTCGCGGCGGCCGAGGGGCCCGCCGTCTACGACCAGTTCACGGCCTGCTGCCGGCTGGCCAAGTCGCTGGGCGTGGTGACGATGGTGGTGGAGGCCTCCGAACTCGGCACCCCGTTCAACGGGGAGATCGAGCGGCTGCGGAAGCTGGTGGCGATCGCATCGGGACTGGGCGCGGTGGTGGGCGTGAAGACGACGGCCGGGCGGATGACGCAGGATGCCGAGACGACGGCCTCGCTGTGCCGCAACGTGCCGGGGCTGGGTGTGACGCTCGACCCCAGCCACTTCATCTTCGGCCACAAGAAGCCCACCTCGTGGGAGGCGATCGTCAAGTACGTCGTCCACGTCCACCTGCGCGACACGCGGCCTGAAGCCTTCCAGGTGCGGATCGGCCAGGGCGACGTGGAGTACGGCAAACTCAAGAACCAGCTCGACCGCGTCGGGTACACGCGGGCGTTGTGCGCGCACCTGCCGCCGATGGAGGGCGTGGACCAGGTGGCCGAGCTCCGCAAGATGCGGCTGCTGCTCGAAAGCCTGCTCTAGCTGCACGCGGGCAGAGCCATCCATGGCCTCTGCCCGCTGGAGTCGGCCGCGGGCGACGCCGAGGGTCGCCTGGGCCGACGCCGCATCCCGCGGCGGTGTGGCACCATGGTGGCTGGTCGAGGTGACGATCCGCATTGCCCGCGATCGGCATCATGGTGATGGTGCGCGACGTGCTTGTTGAAGCCCCCGGCGGCAGCTGGGGGACTCCTGGTGGCCCCGGCTCCCGGCCTCCATGCGGATCGAGCGCGCTGGCGAAGAACGTTCGTGACATCGTGGGGCATGGCAGACGGTGTCCGCCGCGACGCGGTGTCCCCGCGCTTGCGCTTGGGGCTTCCTTCGGGATACGACGCCAACTCTCAAGACGCGCCAGGCGACGCGCCAGGCCCGGAGGGCCGGGTTGCTCCCAGCCGGCGGAGGCCGGCGACGCCCGGGTCGGCAGGATGCCGAGCCCGGGCGGGGAGTTTGGGGGCGGGGTGCTCCCAGCCGGCGGTGGGCGGGGGTGCCCGGGGGGGGAGGGTGGCGGGGCCGGGGGTGAGGGTTGGGGCCGGGGGGG
>JBJTIV010000165.1:0-4109 GCA_046095145.1 Planctomycetaceae bacterium | reverse complement strand
CGACGACCCGCGGCACGGTCGACGCCCGGTCCGACGTCTACTCCCTGGGCGTCATGCTCCACGAACTGCTGGTCGGCCGCCTGCCCGGCGACGGGTCCGCCACCGCGGTGCGCCGGCTCAACCCGGCGGTGCCGGCCGCGGTCGAGCGGATCGTCTCCCGCTGCCTGGCCAGGACTCCGCAGGATCGCTTTCCCGACGCCGGCGCGCTGGCCGCCGCGCTCCGCGACGCCCTGGCGCCCGCACCGCGCCGGAGCCCGTCGCGCCGGCTCGCGGTCGCCGGCATCCTGGCTGGCACCGTCGCCGTGCCGCTGGCCATCGTCGCCGCGCGGCGGCGGCCCGCGGGTCCCGCCCAGGCCGAGTTTCGCTTCGACCTCCGCGAGCCGCCGGGCCCGGAGGTCGTGCGTGCCGCCGGCGCTCGGATCAACGCCGAGCCGTTCGGGGCCGTCGTCTACTGGGCTCCCGAGGCTCCCGACACCTGGGCGGAGATCGTGTACCGCCTCGAATCCCCGTTTCCCATCGGGACCGCGTCGTTCGCCGGCGTCGACCTCTACGTGGCGAACATGCACAACACCGTGACGTTCGACCAGCTCGCGGAGGGGCATCTCGACGTGTCGCGCGACGGCCGGGACTGGCGGCGGCTGGCCGCCTCGACGCCGACCGCCCCGCTGCTCCGCGACGACGAGGCCGCGGTCTCCGCGGTGCTCGGTGCGACCACGGTCTTCCTGCGGGCCCGTCTCTACGAGTCGCAGTCTTTCCATCGGAATCGGGTGCACTACGCCCAGTTTCTCCGCAGCGAGCCCGCCCTGGGCCGCATCCCCGTGCTCACGGTGGGTCGCGATCCGTCACCCATGTGGAAGACGCGTCAGGGGTGATGCGGCCGTCAGTCGGGCGGCTGTCCGTCGAGCGCCGTGGCGATCAGGCCCCGGGCCGACCGCCAGCGGCTCTTCACGGTCCGCGTGCTGCAGCCGAGCACGGAGGCGATCGTCTTCTGGTCGGCGCCCAGGTACCACGCCAGGTGGACGACCTCGCGCTCGTCGGACGGCAGGCCGGCGATGGCGACGTGGAACTGCTCCCAGCGGTCGAGCGGTTCCGGGGCGCCGGCAGCCTCCTCCACGAGCAGCCGACCGGATCGACCCGGAACGGCGTTGGTGCCCCGGTTGGCGGCCCCGGACTCCGGTCCCCGGCAGCGCCGCGCGAGGTCCAGCAGCTCGCGGCGGACCTGGGTCGCGGCCAGGCCGAGGATCGAGCGCGGCGTCTCGCCGGCGGCCGCCAGGTCGCCGAGCGCCCGGTGGAGTCGCAGGGCCGCGTTCTGAAAGACGTCGTCGGTGTCGACCTCGCCGCGCACCGCAGGAAACCCACCGAGCATGCGGTGGGCGATGGCGCGGAGCCGGCCGGCACAGACCTCGACGATGCGGTCGCGGGCCGACAGGTCGCCTGCGGCCAGGCGGCCGAGGCACTCGTCGAGGGCGGCGGAGGTGTCCATGGGGGGCCTGCGACCCGGAATTGTGCCGGATGGCGGGGCCTGCGGGGGGGTCGCCGGAAAAAAAGGGCCCCGTTGCCCCTCCCTGCGCCCGATTTCGCCTTTCCTGATGACGGAAGGCGTTCGCTCGCCCGCACCAGGAGGACCGCGCGTGATCATGGACATCCCCACCGATCCCGGGGCCGCGGCGGCCCATGAGCTGCTCGGCCTGACCGCAGGCGAACGCGATCCGGTCCGCATCGTCGAGGCGGCAGCGTGCCGGCTGCGGGCGCTGGAGACCGCCGGCGGTTCCGAGGTCGCCGTGCGCCGATCGCTCGCCCGCCTCATCCGCCACGCCCGCGACGAGATGCTGCGGGCGGTCTGGGAGGAGTGAGGGGCGGTCAGCCGATCTGGCCGAGGCCGAGCGTCGGCCCCCAGCGGTCGAGGATCACCCGCCTCAGGTGCGCGTGCGCGGGATCGGCGAGCGCCGGATCGCGGTCGAAGAATTCCAGCGCGTCGCGGCGGGCCTCGGCCACGACCGTGCCGTCGCGCAGCAGGTCGGCAAGGTAGAGCGGCGGCGCGCCGCTCTGCCGCGTGCCCACCAGGTCGCCCGGTCCCCGCAGGAGCAGGTCCTGCTCCGCCAGCGCGAAGCCGTCGGTCGTGGCCGCGAAGGCGTCGACCCGCGGATGCGGCGCGGTGGCGTCGGCGGTCACGGCGCCGCAGATGCCCTGCACCCCGCCACGAGCCACGCGGCCGCGGAGCTGGTGGAGCTGCGCGAGCCCGAACGACTCGGCGTCGAGGATCGTCATGATCGTCGCGTCGGGCACGTCGATCCCCACTTCGATGACGCTCGTGGCCACGATCGCGTCGAGCTTTCCCGCGCGAAAATCCTCCATCACGGCGTCCTTGGCCGCCGGTTTCAGCCGTCCGTGCACGAGGCCCAGCCGGAAGGCCTCGAGCGGCCCGTTCGCCAGCTCCTCGTAGGCCGACGACACGCTGGCCAGGCCCCGCTTCGACTCCTCCACGGCCGGCACGACCACGTAGCCGCGGCGGCCCTCGCGGAGCTTCTTGCGGACGAAGTCCCACCAGCGGTCGAGGTCGGCGGCCGCGACGCGGTAGGTGGCCACGGGCCGCCGTCCCGGCGGCTGCTCGTCGAGCACCGATACGTCGAGGTCGCCGTAGACCGCGTGGGCGATCGTGCGGGGAATCGGCGTGGCGGTCATGACGAGCGTGTGCGGCTCGGCCTCGCCCTGCTGCAGCACCGCCCGCTGCAGCACGCCGAAGCGGTGCTGCTCGTCGATGACGACGAGGCCGAGGTGGCGAAACCGCGCCTGGCCGGTCACGAGGGCCTGCGTGCCGACCACGATCCCGGCCGCTCCCGACGCGATCCGCTCCAGGATGCGCTGCCGCTGCTTCGCCGGCTGGCCACCCACGAGCAGCTGCACCTCCACGCCGCTGCCCGCGAGCATGCGGCCGAGAGTGGCCGCGTGCTGCCGGGCCAGGAGCTCCGTCGGGGCCATGAGCGCCGCCTGGAAGCGCTCGGGCTTGCCGTCGGCGCCGACGAGCGGCAGCGGGTCGCCGCCGTCCCGGGCGGGCTCCTTCACGGTCGTGCCCACGGCCGCAAGCATCGCGTAGACGGCGACCGCGGTCTTGCCGCTGCCCACGTCCCCCTGGAGCAGGCGGTTCATGGGCTCGGGGCGGGCCAGGTCGGCCGCGATCTCGGCGCACACCCGCCGTTGGGCGGCGGTGAACTCGAATGGAAACCGCGCCCGGATCCGCCCGTCGAGCCGCGAGTCGACCGCCAGTGCCGGCGCCGCCCGCCGTGCCCGCTGCCGGCTGCGGTGCATCCGCAGCGCGAGCTGCAGCATGAACAGCTCCTGGTAGACGAAGCGGCGCCGCGCTGCGTCGATCATCTCCCGCGTCGCGGGGCGGTGGATCTCGCGGATCGCCCGGCCGATCGGCAGCAGCCCCTTCGCGTCGAGCAGTGCGGTGGGAAAGGCCTCGGGCCAGGCGTCCGCCGCGTGGTCGAGCGCCGCCTGCACGACCAGTCGCACGTGGGACTGCTGCACGCCCTCGGCGAGCGGGTAGACGGCCAGCCAGTCGGAGCCGGCGGCGTCCTCGCCCTCGTCGAGCCAGCGGACATCGGGGTGGGGAAACTCCCAGGCCGATCCGACGCGCCGTGGCTGGCCGGCGACCACGACCCGCATGCCGGCGGCGAACCGTCTGGAGAGGAACGGCATGTTGAACCACACGGCGCGGACGCGGCCGCCCCCGGCGTCGAGCGTCACGGTGAGCAGCGGCCGGCCGGCGGCCGTGGTGCGGGAATCGACGGCGGCGACGGTGCCGGCGAGCGCCGCGTGCTCCCCCTCGCGCAGGTCGGTGACGGCGTGCGTGCCGGAGAAGTCGCGGTAGTCGCGGGGAAAGTGGAGCAGCGCGTCGCGCACCGTGACGAGCCCGAGCTTCTCGAGCCGCTTCGCCCGCGCGGTCCCCACGCCGGGCAGCCGCTCGAGCGCCGTGGTGAGCGCCGGCTCGCGAGCGGTCGGGGCGGAAGCGTCCATGGCACGGATTGTATGACTTTTCCTCCCTCTCACTCCGGGAGAGGGCCGGAGTGAGGGTGCATGAGCGGTGCCGAGAACGGCACCCTCACCCT
>JBJTIV010000164.1:0-4335 GCA_046095145.1 Planctomycetaceae bacterium | reverse complement strand
GCTCTGCGAGCAGCACCGGCGGACGTTCACGGCGCGGTTCGCGGAATTTCCCTTCACGATCCGCGGCCTCTCCCGGCTGACGGGCACGGCCGAGGAGCGGGACACGCTCGAAGGGCTCGCGCGGAAGACCGTGGACATCGTGATCGGCACGCACCGGCTCGCCGCGGCCGACATCCACTTCGCGAACCTCGGCCTCGTGATCGTGGACGAGGAGCAGCGGTTCGGCGTGGACGTGAAGGAGCGGCTCAAGGCCCTGCGGACGAGCGTGGACGTGCTCACGATGACGGCCACGCCGATCCCGCGCACGCTGCACATGTCGATGCTCGGCATCCGCGACATCTCGAACCTGACGACGCCGCCGGCCAACCGGCTGGCCGTGGAGACGAAGGTGGCCCGCTGGGACGAGAAGCTCGTGCGGCACGCGATCGAGCGGGAGCTGGCCCGCGACGGGCAGGTGTTCTTCGTCCACAACCGGATCCTCGACATCCACAAGGTGGCCGCCCGACTCCAGGGCATCGTGCCCGAGGCCACGATCGGCATCGCGCACGGCCGGCTGGGCGAGACGGAGCTCGAGGAGGTGATGATCGGCTTCGTGCAGGGCAGGACCGACATCCTGCTTGCGACCACGATCATCGAGAGCGGCCTCGACATCCCCCGGGCCAACACGATCTTCATCGACGAGGCCGACGGCTACGGCCTGGCCGACCTGCACCAGCTCCGCGGCCGCGTGGGCCGGTCGCACCACCGGGCCTGGTGCTACCTCCTGGTCGACGAAACGGCCCGGCTCACACAAACGGCGGCCAAACGGCTGCGGGCGATCCAGGAGTTTTCGAGCATGGGGGCGGGGTTCTCGCTGGCCATGCGCGACCTCGAGATCCGCGGCGCGGGCAACCTGCTGGGCACGCAGCAGAGCGGCCACATCGCCACGGTGGGCTACGAGCTCTACTGCCGGCTCTTGGAGCAGGCCGTGCGCGGCATGAAGAAGATGCCGCCGGCCGAGCCGCCGCCGGTGAACGTCGACCTCCCCGGCGAGGCCTGGCTGCCGCGGGACTACATCCCCGACTTCCGCGCCAAGATCGACGTCTACCGGCGGCTCTCGCGGGCCACGACCGAGGGTCAGGTCGACGATCTCGCGACCGAGCTTGCCGACCGGTTCGGCCCGCCCCCCGACGAGGCCCGCCGCCTGCTCGACTTCGCTCGGCTGCGCGCGGCGGCGCTCGCCTTCGGCATCGACTCGATCACGCGGCATCCCGGGATGGTCGTGATCGGCCATCACGACCGGGAGGCGATGGAGCGGCTGCGGCAGGCGGCTGCCCAGAAAAACCGCGTGGTGCGGATCGTCGATCAGAAGACGGTCGTCGTGCCGCTCCACGCCGACACCCTCGCCGACCCGGACAAGCTCGTGGCGAGCCTGCGATCGCTTTTCCACGCGGGGTGTGCCCGCACGGCAGCACGCCATCCGCGTCACACGGCGTTTACGCTCGTGGAACTGCTCGTCGTGATCGCCATCATCGCGGTGCTGATCGGCCTCTTGGTGCCAGCGGTGCAATCCGCGCGTGAGGCCGCCCGACGCGCGCAGTGCGGCCACCACGAGCGGCAGATCGCGCTGGCACTGAACACGTATCACGACGCGCAGCGACGCTATCCGCCCCAGTTCGGCTGGTCGCGACAGGTGGGGGCGGGCGGATTCGGCACGCTGTTCTTCCACCTGCTGCCGTTCCTCGAGCATCGCGACGTGTACGACGCGACGCTGCGGACTGCGACTGGAGTCGAGTCGACGGGCCCCGGCACATTCCGCGTCTACGCGGGCACGCACGACAGTCGCGCGGTCATCGGCGGCCAGTTCATCGCGACCTATCAGTGCCCGTCCGAGGCCTCCTTCGATCTCGTGCTGCCCTGGTGGGGCTGGCGGGCCGGGAGCTACGCCTCCAACTTCCAGGTGTTCGGCAACTCCGCCAGCGTGAGCGTGTTCCAGTGGCGAAACGCGGTGGCCCCCGAGTCGAGCGCCCGCGCCAGCGTGCTGGCATGGGAAGGCCGGCGGAGCGACCGGCAGGTGACCGACGGCCTCTCCAAGACCGTGTTCATCGCCGAGAAATTCGGGAACTGCGACGCCCGCGGACCACTGCTGTCGCCGGGTTTCGTGGTGACCGGCGGAAACATGTGGGGGCGCTGGGACTACCTGGATCCCTGGCAGCCCGCGTTCGCCGCCGACGGCCGCTTCCTCGGTACGGCCGCGATGTTCCAGGACAACCCCCAGCCGGCGGTCCATCCCGGACCCTGCAATCCGGCGCTGGCCCAGACGCCGCATCCGTCCGGCGTCATGGTCACGGCGTTCCTCGACGGGAGTGTCCGGCCGGTGTCCGCCGTGATGAGCGCCGACGTCTGGTGGGCGTCGATCACGCCCGCGGGCGCGGAGCCCTAAATAGCCAACGCCGCACACCCTTGGTGGGGGGCCTGCCCCCATGCTATAAGTCGCTTCGCTGATCACCTGTGGACAACGCATTCCTTCTCTCCTGGACGACGGCATGAGCGAGGACTCGTTTGCGAGCCTCATGGCTCGCGCAAGCGTGCTCGTCACGGAGGATCGCTGCCTCGCGGCGTTGGATCCACTCGCACATGCCGAGCAGATGGCGAGGAGGGCCGAGGACGAGAGAGGCCTCATCAGAGCACTCTCGCTGAAGTCACACTGCCTCTACAAGGTGGGAAGCAATGTCGAAGCAGAGCGGGCCAAGCACGAGGCGGTCGTTCTCGAACTGCGGCAACACCGCAGAAACGCCAAAGCTCTTGCCAACGAACAGAAGTATGCCGACGCCGAGAAGGAATACCGCGAAGCTCTGCGCATCTGCGAAAAAAACCTGGGCGCAAATCACAGCGAAACCGCCACGTGCATGGACAACCTCGCCTCATGCCTGCGAATGCAGGGGCGCCTCCAAGAAGCCCTGATGTTTGCCAAGCCGGCGCTGGAAACACGCCTGCACATTCTGGGACTCTTTCACGACCACACCGCTCAAAGCCTGTCAAACACCGGTCATCTCTATCGCTTGCTCGCACGTTTCGAGGAGGCTGAAGATGCGTTGGGGAAATCATTGGTCGTGCGTGAGAAACTGCTTGGTGTTGAGCACCCATGTGTCGCGGAGAGCCTTGACCGGCTTGCCTCACTTCGCAGGGATCAAGGGCGATTCGACGACGCCATCAACCTGGGGGAACGGGCGCTCAAGATCCGCAAGGAGAAACTCGGGCCTGATCACATCCTGACCGGAGCTTCCCAACAGAATCTTGCCATCAGCCGGGAACGACGGCCAGTAGACATCCGCGCAGACGCCAGCGATTCCAATGGCGACGGTTGTGAACCGTGCATTGCGGAACAGCCGATTGTCGTCGTCGACGATCCGAGCACGCAACTCCGTGAGCGTCATGCGGCCGGCTACTGGATCGTCGGCGCCTCTATTGCAGCGCTCTCGATTGCTGCGGTGATCTACCTCTACGCGCCCTGGATTGCCGCTGTTTTCGCAATCGTCGTCGCGGTGATCCTGGCGTTGGGATTGTCAGGATTGACCGTGGTCGATGAGTGGTGGAGTCGTGGTGGCGATCGCATCAAGAAGATGATGAACGAGTCGGTTGCAGTCGATCGCGATGCCGTGGTGCTGGGCAATGGCTCATCAGCGGCAGGAGAGCGGATCGCGAGCATTTCACGCAAAGGACCGCTGAGCGTTGATGATGCGCGGGAACTTGTGCGACTCGGCGTCGATCCACTCGATCTCGTATTCGTGCATTCACTCACGCAAGCCGCCGCGGATGAACTCGCGAAGCATCGGGGCACACTGAAACTCAGCGGGATCGTAGAGGTCAAAAGCAAACTTGCCAAATCACTCCGCTGGCACAGAGGCCGTCTCGAGTTGGATGGTGTCCACGAGTTCACCGAAGCCGCTGCTGCGCACATCTCCCGACACGACGGTGATCTACGTCTCAATGGTCTCCGTGAACTAGCCCCCTTCGTTGCGAGGCACCTGGCTCATCACAGAGGCCTTCTCGAACTCAATGGAGTCCGCACCATGACTGAGGAGGCTGCTGGCTGGATCATCAAGCATCGTGGCGGTGTGCACTTGCACGAGTGCCGCCTTGTCTCCGAAGAGACGAAGAGGATCCTGCGCAGCGCCCCGCAGATCGAATTTCCGTATCGCGACGCGTCGGCGTGATGCGTGAGCGGGCCGTGCCCTCCCACGACTCCACGCGGCCGTTCCCGGGCTACCTCTGCCGGGGCGGCGATTGATCCTCGACACCCGGTCGTGCGAGCGGTCGCGGATCGTTTCGGGCGGCGACCTGCCGGCGGGCTTC